>NZ_JBQCVH010000003.1:111319-284815 GCF_051958545.1 Neisseria sp. P0009.S010 | reverse complement strand
TACCCGTACCGATGCGGAAGGCTATATTGAGAAACTGCACATTACCCCTGCCAATGCCCATGAATGCAAACACCTGTCGCCTTTGTTGGAAGGCCTATCCAAAGGTACGACCGTCTATGCCGACAAAGGCTACGACAGTAAGGAAAACAGGCAACATCTGAAAGAGCATCGGCTGATGCGCAAAGCCCACCGCAAACATCCGCTGTCGGAAGCACAAACCAAACGTAACCGATATTTATCAAAAACCCGTTATGTGGTCGAACAAAGCTTCGGTACGCTGCACCGTAAATTCCGCTATGCCCGGGCAGTCTATTTTGGTCTGCTCAAAGTAAGTGCACAAAGCCATCTGAAGGCGATGTGTTTGAACCTTTTGAAAGCGGCTAACAGGCTAAGTGTGCCTGTTTGCGCCTAAAAGGCGGCCCGGATGCCTGATTATCGGGTATCCAAGGGGGATTATGGGGGGTATTTGAGTAGAATCAGTGGATATTCGAAACAAAAACAGCCGAAAACCTGTGTTTAGGTTTCGGCTGTTGGGGGAAAGGAATTTTGCAAAGGTCTCAGGCCGTCTGAAATTTCAGATGGCCTTTTGATTATGTTTTAAAGAATAGGACGTAGCTTAGAGGCTCATACGCCGTGGCGGTCGAGCCAACGTTCGGCATCAAGCGCAGCTTGGCAGCCGGAAGCTGCGCTGGTGATGGCTTGACGGTAGGTATGGTCTTTGACGTCGCCTGCCGCCCATACGCCTTCGATATTGGTTGCGCCGACATTGTCACCGGTACCACCTTTGGTTTTCAGGTAGCCAGTTTCATCCATATCAAGTTGACCTTTGAAGATGTCGGTGTTGGGTTTGTGGCCGATGGCGATGAAAACGCCTTTTACAGCGATTTCTTCAGTGCTGCCGTCATTGTGTTTCAGGCGTGCACCGGTAACGCCGCTTTCGTCGCCCAAGATTTCGTCAACCGAGCTGTTGAGCTTGAGGATGATTTTGCCTTCTTCGACGCGTTGCATCAGTTTGTCCACCATGATTTTCTCGGCGCGGAAGCTGTCGCGGCGGTGAATCAGGGTAACGGTGTTGGCGATATTGGCAAGGTAGAGGGCTTCTTCCACAGCGGTATTGCCACCGCCGACTACGGCAACATCTTGTTTTTTGTAGAAGAAACCATCGCAAGTTGCGCAGGCGGAAACGCCTTTGCCGGCAAAGGTTTCTTCGCTTGGCAAACCTAAATATTTGGCGGAAGCGCCGGTGGCAACGATGAGTGCATCGCAGGTGTATTCGCCCATATCGCCTTTAAGGGTAAACGGACGGTTTTGCAAATCAACGGTGTGGATTTGGTCGAAAATCATTTCAGTACCGAAGCGTTCGGCATGAGCCTGGAAACGGGCCATCAGTTCCGGACCTTGTACGCCTTCGGCATCGGCAGGCCAGTTGTCCACTTCGGTGGTGGTCATCAGTTGTCCGCCTTGCTCAACGCCGGTAATGATCACAGGGTTGAGATTGGCGCGGGCAGCGTAGACGGCGGCAGTATAGCCGGCGGGGCCGGAGCCGAGGATGATGAGTTTGTGATGGTTGCTCATAATGGTTTCCTTGCTGATGAATGATTGAATTTTGTCGTATCTAAGCTTTCAGACGGCCTGAATTTTACTTGAATCTGCCGCCGTCTGAAATATGTTTGTTGCTTGGGTTTAGTGGCTGTCTTTCCATTGATAGTATTTTGAGCCGAGAAAAGAGCCGAGTTTGCGCAGGAATGGTTGGGTGATGATGTTGCTGTGGCGCAGTTGCTCGAAAGGTTTCAGACGGCCGTCATCGCCCATGATGGCTTCGGCAATCGCCAAACCGGCAATGCCGGTAATCGCCATGCCGTGTCCGGAATAGCCTTGGGCGTAGAAAACGGTAGGGGCGAGGCGGCCGAAATGTGGGGCGAGGTTGCGCGTAATGTCGCATTCGCCGCCCCAAGAATGCTCGATTCTGATATCGGCAAGTTGCGGGAAAACTTTCAGCATATCTTGGCGGACGAGTTCAGTCATGCGGTCAGGGTCATCGATAAACTCGTTGTCTTTGCCGCCGAAGAGCAGGCGGCCGTCGGCGCTGAGGCGGTAGTAGTCGAGGACGTGGCGGTTGTCGCAGATGGCCATATTATTGCGGATCAGGTCTTTGGCGCGTTCGCACAGTGGCTCGGTGGCGATGATAAAGGTGCTGACTGCAATGGCTTTTTGTTCCAATACTTTGAATTTTGGGTGTAAGCCTGCATAAGTATTGACGGCATAAACGAGGTTTTTGCACTCAACACTGCCATTGGGCGTATGAACCAGCCAGCCGTTATCGCATGGCTCGATACGCGTCATCGGGGATTGCTCAAAAAGTTGTGCTTCTGCATCGGTTGCCGCTTTGGCAATGCCTAGGGTGTAATTGAGTGGGTGTAAGTGGCCGGATAAAGGATCAAATTGCGCGCCTTGATACATATCGCTGGCAAGTTGCTGCTTCAGCGTGGCTTTATCCCAAAGCTGGTAATGGCTTGCGCCATAATGTTTTTGAGCGTGTTCGTGCCATTGTTGCAATTCTTCCCAATGCTGAGGACGGACGGCGACGGTAGCGTAGCCGCGTTGCCAATCGCATTGGATATTGTGTTTTTGAATGCGGGAGTCAACCAGTTCAACGGCTTGCAGAGATTGCTGCCAGAACCATTGAGCCTGTTCCAAACCGACTTGTTTTTCGATTTCTTCCATGCCGCAGGCAAAGTCGCTGATGACTTGTCCGCCGCTGCGGCCTGATGCGCCGAAACCGATACGGGCGGCTTCAAGTACGATGACTTCATGGCCGTTTTCGGCAAGCGGTAGGGCGGTGCATAAGCCGGACAGGCCACCGCCGATAACGCAGGTTTCAGTTTTCAGACGGCCTTCCTGCGTCGGATAAGACGGATGGGGATTAGCCGTGCTGACATAGTAGGAAGGAAGGTATTCTTTGAAGCTGGGATTGATCATGATTTGAGCTTTAGGTTGGTTTTCACTTCATTGAAATTGGTTTTCAGACGGCCTGGAATGTGGGTTTGGGTTCAGGCCGTCTGAAAGGATAAGATGCAGTTAATAAAACAGGCTGTTCCGACACTTTATCGGACAGCCTGTCTGCATATTAGGCGGCTTTCTCGGCTGCCAATTTTTCTTGGCGGTAGGCTTCGGCAGCCTCGCGTTCCCGTTTGGTTGCCTGACGCATCATCCAGTAGTTGACGACAATCACCAGCGTACCGATGATACCGATCAGGATGGTTGCCAAAACGTTCATCTGAGGGTCAAGACCGAGTTTGATTTTGGAGAAAATTACTTGCGGCAATGTCGATGAACCCGGGCCTGACAGGAAAGAGGTAATTACCAAGTCGTCCAAAGACAGGGTAATGCCCAAGAGGAAGCCGGAAGCAATCGCAGGGGCAATCAACGGCAGGGTAATCACGAAGAAAATCTTCAGCGGACGGGCACCCAAGTCCATAGCGGCTTCTTCCAAGGATTGGTCCAATTCCACCAAGCGCGAACGGATAACGACGGTAATGTACGCCATGCAAAGCGTGGTGTGGCCAAGGAAGATAGTGAAGAAGCCGCGATCGAAGTAGAGCGATTGCAGCAATTCACTGCCTTGCAGGAACATTTGCACCTGAATAATCAACAGCAGCATGGACAAACCGGTAATCACATCAGGCATCACCATAGGCGCGGAAATCATACCGGCAAACAGGGTGCTGCCGCGGAAGCGTTTGATACGCGCCATGGCGTAACCAGCCAATGTGCCGAGTGCCACGGCGGCAAGTGAGGAAACGATGGCGATACGCAATGACAGCCAGGCTGCTTCCAAGATGGTGTCGTTTTCCATCAATGCGCCGTACCATTTGGTTGAAAAACCGCCCCAAACGGTAACCAGTTTGGATTCATTGAAAGAATAGACGACCAAAACCACCAGCGGAATATAGAGGAATGCCAGCGAGAGCAGGAGCATCAGTTTCAAGAACCAGGATAATTTGGTTTTCTGCATTATTTGCCTCCTTCTTCCAATTCGCGGTTTTCATAGTGCTGGAACAGGGCAATCGGTACAACCAGCAGGGCAACCATAACGACGGCGACGGCAGAAGCCAGCGGCCAGTTGTTTTGGTCGAAGAATGCCTGCCACAATACTTTACCGATCATCAGGTTTTCAGAACCTCCCACCAATTCAGGAATCACAAATTCGCCGACGGCCGGCACGAAGACCAGCATAGAGCCTGCGATGATGCCTGTTTTGGATAAAGGCAGGGTAATGGTAAAGAACGATTTGATCGGACCTGCGCCCAAGTCGGAAGCGGCTTCGAGCAGACGGTTGTCCAGTTTTACCAGTTGTGTGTACAGCGGCAAAATCATAAACGGCAAATAGGCGTAAACCATCACCAAATTCAGTGAAAAAGCATTATAGAACAGGTCTAAAGGCTCGCTAATGATTCCATATTTGATTAAGAAATTGTTGATGATGCCGTTGTGACCCAATAAGCCCATCCATGCGTAAACACGCAACAGGAAAGAGGTCCAGAAAGGCAGCATGATCGCCAACAGCAGGCCGTTGCGCGCAGCCGGATTGGCGCGTGAAATGGCATAAGCGGTTGGATAACCAATCAGCAGGCAGATGATGGTCGTCGTCAGCGCAGTCTTAATCGAAGACCAGTAGGTCATCAGATAGATATTGCTGTTTTCACTGTCGCCAAACGGATTGAGCGTATTCCAAAAGTTTTGGAAGATGTCGGCGTAGTTCTGATAGCTGATGGCAATGTTCAGACGGCCTAAGTCTTCATCAATCGTCGTCAACGGCGTAAATGGCGGAATGGCGATTTCTTGTTCAGCGAAGCTGATTTTCAAGACGATGGCGAACGGAATCAGAAACAGCACCAAAAGCCAGATATACGGCACGGCGATGACCGCACGCTGACCCGGGCGGCGGAACAGTTTGTTTTTCAGTTTTTTAAGGTTCATCTCATTCCCCTTAAATTAACGGAACAACGGAGTCGGTTGGTTTTCCGGCCAGCTGATATAGACGGTTTCGTCCCAAGTCGGCGGCGTGATGTTACGCACGTACCAATAAGGTGCGGGAACTTGGCTTTTGACGACGCGGCCGTTGGCGAGTTTGATGTGGTAGATGGCGAAGCTGCCCAAGTAGGCGATTTCTTCCACTGTGCCTTTTGCCCAGTTGAAGCTGCCCAAGTGGTCGGGTTTTTCTTTGTACAAATCAATATCTTCGGGACGGATGCTGACCCAAATGTCTTGTTCGCTCGGGCCGCCCAGACCGTGGTCGATGCGGACGTGGTTTTCCAAGCCTTCGCATTCGATGACGGCATAATCGGCATGGTCTTCAATCACGACGCCGCTGAAAATATTGGTTTCGCCGATAAATTCGGCAGTAAAGCGGCTGTTTGGATAGTCGTACACATCGCTAGGCGTACCGACTTGTTGCAACTGACCGTCGGACATAATGGCGATGCGGGTCGCCATCGTCATCGCTTCTTCTTGGTCGTGGGTAACCATGATGCAGGTTACGCCGACTTGCTCCAGCGTATTGACCAATTCGAGCTGGGTTTGTTGGCGCAATTTTTTATCGAGTGCGCCCAAAGGTTCGTCAAGCAGCAGGATTTTAGGACGTTTTGCCAGGCTGCGCGCTAAAGCGATACGCTGTTGCTGGCCGCCGGAGAGTTGGTGCGGCTTGCGTTTGGCGTATTTGGTCATTTGCACCAGGCGCAACATTTCTTCGACGCGGGCGTCGATTTCGCCTTTAGGCATTTTGTCTTGTTTCAGACCGAAAGCGATGTTTTGTTCAACACTCATGTGTGGGAACAGGGCATAGCTTTGGAACATCATGTTGATTGGGCGCTCGTACGGAGCAAGCTTGGTAATGTCTTGGCCGTCGAGAATGATTTTGCCCTGATTTGGGCTTTCCATGCCTGCCAACATGCGCAGCAGCGTGGATTTGCCACTGCCTGAGCTGCCCAAGAGGGCAAAGATTTCATGTTGGTAAATGTCCAAGTCGATGTTATCGACAGCGTAATTGTCACCAAACTTTTTCACCAAGCCTTGGATTTGCAGATAAGGTTTGGCTGAAGACGCAGTGGTTGCGGTCATAATGGCAATACTCCAAAAAGAAAGACGAGTACCGGCAAAACGGATTTTCGAATGGGCGATAAAAAGCTGTTTGATTGCTGGCGGGAGTCGGACGGAGGCCGTCTGAAACTCTTGTAAAGCGCACGGGCAGCGTGGATAGAAAGCAATTTAAGCCTAAGCTTTTGCTCTCGGCAAACTCAATATTATATTAGCCTAAGCCTCATAGGGGCAATATGAAATTGCTTGTATCGGCTGATTTGAAACAAATAGGAAAGGAAAGGCAGGCAGGGAAATAAGATAGTAAAAATGGGTAACGTTGTTTTTCTGCACAAAAGGGGGTAATTATTATCTATATGTCTTAAATAATTATTCAAAATAGAATAAAATACGCAAATTGCATTTATTTACTAAACCCATAATGGATTACGTTTTATATCGGGCGAGGCGGTTTTACTCGGAATTAAAACTAAATCCGCTATATAAATAAAAAGGGAAAACATGAGTATCAAAGAATGGCCCGAAGGGGAGCGACCGCGTGAGAAGCTCTTAGCGCACGGTGCGGCGGCATTGAGTGATGCGGAGTTGCTGGCGATTTTGCTGCGTGTCGGAACGCGTGGTATGAGCGCGGTTGATTTGGCACGTTATTTGTTGAGTGAGTTTGGCAGTTTGGGGAAGCTGATGAGTGCGGATGCCAAAACACTCGCTGCTTATAAGGGCATGGGTTTGGCAAGCTATACTCAATTTGCTGTGGTCAAAGAAATCGGGCGGCGGATTTTGGGTGAAGATTTGCAGGAGCAGATTGTTTTGTCAAACCCGAAATCGGTTGCGGATTATCTGCGCCTGCATCTTGGGCATGAAAAAATCGAGGTTAGCGTTGCTTTGCTGCTCAATCGTCAAAATCAATTGATTGCGGTACGGGAGTTGTCGCGTGGTACGGTGGCGGAAAATACGGTTTATATCCGTGAAATCGTCAAATTGGCATTGGATGAATACGCCGACAGTTTGATTTTGGCACACAACCATCCGGGCGGTTTGGCAAGGCCGTCTGAATCTGATGTGCAGTTTACAGAGCGTTTGAAACAGGCTTTAAGTTTGGTCGATATTACGCTGTTGGACCATTTTATCGTGACGGCAAAAGAAACCTGCTCTTTGCGCGAACAGGGCTATATGTAAGGATGAATGTTCAGACGGCCTCAGTAGGATTGGTTACCTTGCTGAGGCCGTCTGAAGGATTATTGCGTTACTTCGTCGGAGGATTCTTCTTTATAGACGATTTCTTCCGATTTTGGTTTTCCTTTGCTCTTTTCTTTTTCTTTTTCTTTATCCTTGTCTTTTTTACCGTCGGGAATGGCGGCATCAATCACTGCCCCCGTTCCTTTGACAACCAACTTTCCGGCAGTCAGGACGGTTGTGGCGGCCAAATCGACAGCCGCACCTACAACGCAGCCGTTAAGCGTCAGGCAAAGGGCAAGTGCCGGAATCAGGCGTTTTGTGCATCTCAATGGCTGCATCCGCAGTGTCCTTCGTGATGATGGCCGCATCCGAGTGCTTCTTGCCAAGCATCATCATCACCGTCAAATTCTTCAACTTCGTCAAATTCGCCGTTTTCTACCATGCTTACCAGCTCTTCCAGGCTTTCTGCGCCTTTTACCCAAAAGCAGGGAATATCGGGTGGTGTGTCGGGGGCAAGCAGGGCGGCCTGTTGGTTGTGCCAAGCAATCCAATAGCCGTTTTGCGTTTGTACGAATACGGCATCGGGATGGATGGTTTCGTTTTCGGTATTGACCAGCATTCTGTCAGCGATATCGGTTTGAAAAGGTAAGGTTTGCATGATGGTTTGAGAATGTGGGAAAAGAAAGTATTGTAACATGGCAAAAACAAACGCACCGTCTGAGTCAGGCGGTGCGTTTGTGTCTCGGCAACTTGGGTGCAGTCGGTTTAGAGTATCAGCCGCACCGGGAATGTCATTCCGTCAAGATTATTTGTCGTCATTAGCCAAAACGAAGCGGTAAATAGCCGCGCCAACTGCTGCGCCGGCAATAGGAGCCAACCAGAACAACCATAGTTGTTCAATAGCCCAGCCACCTTGGAACAAGGCAACGCCGGTAGAACGTGCAGGGTTAACGGAAGTATTGGTTACAGGAATGCTGATTAAGTGAATCAGGGTCAGACCCAGGCCGATGGCGATAGGGGCAAAGCCGGCCGGAGCCAGTTTGTCGGTAGAACCCATGATGATGATCAGGAAGAATGCGGTCAGTACGAACTCGATCAGTAACGCTGCCATCATGTCGTAACCGTTAGGAGAGTGTTCGCCGAAACCGTTGCTGGCAAAGCCGGAAGCAACAGCATCAAAACCAGTTTTACCGGAAGCAATCAGATACAGAACGCCCGCAGCGGCAATCGCACCGATAACTTGGGATACGATGTAAGGCAGCAGGTCTTTACCGTTGAAACGGCCACCGATGAAAAGGCCGACGGAAACGGCAGGGTTGAAGTGGCCGCCGGAAATGTGGCCGACAGCGTAAGCCATGGTCAGTACGGTCAAACCGAACGCCAAGGCGACACCGGCAAAGCCAATGCCAAGTTCTGGGTAGGCTGCTGCCAAAACTGCGCTGCCGCAGCCACCGAATACCAGCCAGAAAGTGCCGAAAAATTCTGCAAAATATTTTTTCATTTGTTTTTCCTCGTAAAGGGTGGGGTGTTGCCGAAGGCATGAATCATAATAAGATTGCTTCTAATCGAAAAACGGATTTACCTGTTTTTTCCGGTCTTGACAAAAGGCCGTCTGAAATGAATAGGGATATATCTGGCAGGTCGAGTTTTGTTTATTGAGGCTGGTTTTATTTAATAGCGAGGCAAATGCCGTTAATGGAAAAGCCTTTGGTTTTGTAGATAATATTATTTATAGATTATTAATTTGATCGGAATCTTTGAACCCATTATCTGATTTAAAAAGGCCGTCTGAAAAGTTTTCAGACGGCCTTAATTTTAAACAAGGATAAATTAATCCAGATGGTCGCTGCTTTGCGCCAAGATGGTGCGGTTGCCATTGTTTTCCGCCGGGGAAACAATACCGTCGGCTTCCATTTGGTCAATCAGGCGGGCAGCGCGGTTGTAGCCGATGCGTAGTTGGCGTTGGATATTGGAAATGCTGGCCTTACGCGATTTTAAGACAACGGAAACGGCTTCGTCATACATGGGGTCGAGGTCGCTGTCGTTGCTGCGGCTGGTGCCGGTAAAGTCCTCGGTCGAACCGCTGCTTAAAATATCGTCGATATAGTCAGGCGTGCTGAATTGTTTCAAGTATTCCACTACGCGGTGTACTTCGTTGTCTGATGCGAATGCGCCGTGTACGCGTTGCGGATAGACGATGCCGGGCGGCAGGAACAGCATATCGCCTTGGCCGAGCAGGTTTTCCGCGCCCATTTGGTCAAGAATCGTGCGGCTGTCGATTTTGCTGGACACTTGGAAGGCAATGCGTGTCGGAATATTAGCTTTAATCAGGCCGGTAATGACATCCACGCTTGGGCGTTGGGTGGCAAGAATCAAATGGATGCCGGCTGCGCGTGCTTTTTGGGCGAGGCGGGCAATCAGTTCTTCAATTTTCTTACCGGCGGTCATCATCAGGTCGGCAAATTCATCTACGATGACTACGATAAACGGCAGTTTTTCCAATGGCTCAGGGTCTTCAGGCGTGAGGCTGAACGGGCTGCCGATTTTTTCGCCACGAGCGGAGGCTTCGGCAATTTTTTGGTTGAAACCGGCAAGGTTGCGCACACCCATAAAGCTCATCAGGCGGTAGCGTTTTTCCATTTCGTTGACGCACCAGTTCAGAGCGTTTGCGGCCAGCTTCATATCGGTTACGACAGGGGCGAGCAGGTGCGGAATGCCTTCGTAAATGCTCAGCTCCAGCATTTTCGGGTCAATCATAATCATGCGCACGTCTTCAGGCGTTGCTTTGAAGAGCATGGACAGAATCATGGCGTTCACGCCTACGGATTTACCCGAACCGGTCGTACCGGCAACCAGCAGATGCGGCGCTTTGGCCAAGTCTGTCACAACAGGCTGGCCGGTAATATCTTGGCCGAGGGCGAGGGTCAGTTTGGATTTGGATTCGGTAAACGCAGGCGAATTGAAGATTTCGCTCAGGCGGATCATTTGGCGTTTCGGATTAGGCAATTCTAAGCCCATGCAGGTTTTGCCGGGGATGGTTTCCACCACGCGGATAGAAGCCACGCCAAGTGAGCGCGCCAAGTCTTTTTCAAGGTTCAAAACGGCACTGCCGCGTACGCCGACATCAGGCTCAATCTCGTAGCGCGTAATGACCGGGCCGGAATAGGAGTCCATCACTTTGACCTTAACTTTGAACTCGGCCAGTTTTTCTTCGATAGTAATGCTGTTTTCCAGCAACTGTTCTTCAGTTTGCGAGGCGCTCGGGTCAAACTGCGGCGGCAGAAGCAGGGCAGTGGTCGGCAGGTGTGCCTCGGTAAGTGTTGCCGAAGTTGGAATAGCTATGCTTGGCGTACTCTCTTGAACGCTTGGTTCTACGGTTTGAACAGGTGTTTCAACGACTGTCTGTGTATATTCAGACGGCCTTGCGATTGTTTCAACAGGTTCAATCGTTTCAACCGCTTGAATCGCTTCTGTTTCCGCTTGTACAGGCGCTTCCGGCTCACCATCGAATTCTGTTTCTTCTTCCGCAGATTCGCTGATTAAATAATCGCGGATACTGCGTTCAGGCTGATTGCTAACATGCGCATTGACTTGCGAATCAAAAATCGGTACCTGGATTTTATGTTCAAAAGCAGGCGGCTCGAGGATATCAATCGGTGCAATCGAGGTTTGGAAAACGGGCGGCTCGGGAATATCGGTTTTCGCCATCGGGACAACCGGTACGGCAGGCGGCTCGACTACGGTTGCGTTTGGCGCGGCAGGTCGGGAGATATAAGGGGATTTTTTAACAGGCGCAGCCGGTTTTGGACGGGACGGCGTTGCCGATACGGCAGGTTGTGGTGCAACAGCTTCCGTGGCAGCTTGTTTGCGCGCCCATCTTTCGGCGGCCGCTTCGGTATGGCGAACTTGACGGCGCAGGCTGGCAGGACGGCTGATTTGTCCCAAATTGGCCAGAATTTCGTCATTTTCGATGGTGCGCGGAGAGTAGTCGCGCAATGGGGCGACGGCTGCGGCCAGTTTGTGGCGTGCGGCGGTACGGCGGGCAAGGTTGTCGTGAATATCTTCCGCTTGGATTTCAGAAGGGAATGCCTGCATGGAAGTATAGGGGAGGATGGCTTCTTTTTCGGCAGTTCTTAAGGCCGTCTGAACGGTTTCGATATGCGGCGCATTGGCTTCTGCCACGCGGACATTATTGGCACGCGCCAAGGCACGCTCGCGTGTGCGGCGCAAGATAGGGTCGTTGTAGTCGATGATTTCCATGCCGGTCATCGGCAGGGATGAAGCGCGCAATAATGGAGTTTCAACTTCGTCTTTGTAAATCGGCGCATTTTTTTCTGCCAAATGCTCGTTCCATTCTTCAACCGCTGCTTCGTGCAGGGAACGGGTGGCTTCTTCTAATGTGATTTCTTCAAAATTGCTGTTTTGCACCAAAGACGGGCTGTATTCGGGAGTTTCCATTTGTGCAAACGGCGTGATTTTAGGAATACGTTCCGGTTTGGCAGATTTACGGGTTTTAGGCGCAACTTTGATTTCTTCTTCGGTAGCTGCGATGTGTTCCGGCTCTTCGGCAAACGGCTCTGCTGCATGCTCTTCGTTTGTTTCGGCGCGTTGCGTTTTATTGTGTTCGAGCGCAGAAAGCAGGCGGATGCGGGCGATTTTATGGTTGTCGGCAGTGTGCTTGTTCATACTGAACAAACGTTTCAGGCTGTCCAGTTGGTCGGAAAAACCGACCGGGCTGTCTTCTTCGTTTATTTCTTGTTCGTCGCCACTGAGTCGGGCCAATTCTTGGCGCCACTTTTGCTCTTGTTTCTGGCGCCACCAGAACAAGCCGGCTATGACAGCAAGCAGAATTAAAGCCAATATTGTCCAAAGCATGCGTCCATCCCCTTAATTAAACGGCAAAGTCCGTTATTCTAACGCTTTTTTCGGGTAAACAAAACCAGCCGAAACAAGCTTTAACGGCAAAGGCAGACAGGATTGTCAAAGCTATGGCTTGAGACGCGTATAATAGGCCGTCTGAACATTTTGCGGATGAGATGATGATTTTTCAAAACGGATGGTTTCCCGTTGGTGTCGTGATGGCGGCATGGCCTGTGTTGCTGGTGATTTTTGCTTTGTGTGCAAAGCAGGCATGGGTGTCGGTATCGCAGCATCGTTCCGCTTTTTTGGTGGCTGCCGTGATGTTGCCGCTGGCTTGGAGTTTGAATGCCTCCCCGGAAAGCGGACAACTAGCCGGCATGAGCTATCATTTGCTTGCCTTAAACTTGACAGCTTTAATGCTGGGCGCTTCTGCCGCTTTCTGCCTTGGCGTATTGCTGTTTTTTCCGTATTTGTGGCTTTGGGGCGATTGGCATATGTTCCCCATCAATGCCTTGTCCGTATTGCTTCCGCCTTTATTGGTGAACTTGGGTTTCCGCCATTGGGTGTCGCGTTTGCCTGCCAATATATTTATCTTTATTTTTCTGAATGGTTTTTGGGCTGCGGCGGTCGGAATGGTGTTTACCGGCGTAATTTTGGTCGGTTTGTTAGACTGGGCGGATGTATTTGATACGACGGTATTATGGAAAACCGCCTTTCCTGTTTTCTTCTTAATCGCTTGGGCAGAGGCATTTTTGAGCGGTATTTCAACAGCTATTTTCATCGCGCTCAAGCCGCAATGGATTTGTACTTTCGATGACGACAGGTATTTGAAATCCGCGCCTAAGATTTGGCAATAAGATATGAAGGCATCCTTGCTGGGTTTTCAGACGGCCTCATGACCGGATGGCCTGTTTTTTGAATTGAATGTTTAACTTGTTATGTTTGCGTATATTTTTCCTATTGTTTGCGGTGCCGCTGTTGGGGCTGTATTGCGTTGGTTGTTTGGCTTAGTGCTGGTGTCTTCTGCGCCTTTTTCTATCGGTACATTGGCGGCAAACTGGCTGGGAGCGCTGCTAATCGGCGTATTGGCAGAACTCTTAACCGATCCGCAATGGCGTTTGCTTTGGATTACCGGCTTTCTCGGCAGCTTGACCACATTTTCAGGTTTTTCAGTGGAGATGGTGGGTTTGATGCAGGCGCAACGTTGGGGCATGGCTTTGATGGCGACCTGTCTGCATGTTTTCGGTTCGTTTGGTTTGACGGCGCTGGGGATTAAATTGGCTCAGATTTGGAAGTAAGTTGCTATTTTTTATTTGAAATATAAACTAAAGGCCGTCTGAAAATTTGTTTTCAGGCGGCCTTTGGCTTTATCAATTAGGGTTGTACATAGCTTTTTGTACGCGCTAAATCGGTAATCAACAGCGGATTGTCTTTGCGCATCATATCGATCAGCTCTTGGCAACGTTTGGTTGTTGGATCTTGCCAGAGCCAGTCAAGCTCGGGCTGGGTAAGGCCGACCATCTGCAGAAATTGAACTTCACCGTTTGGCGTTTTGATAGCGGGCAGCTTGGGGTCTGGTGCGAAGGCTACGCCGACGATGGCGGTTTCTGTATCCATTCGGATAGGGTCGTTAGTTGAAGTAAAGTGATAGGCTTCAAACCAGTTACCACTTTCAAAAACGTAACGGCCAAGATTATTCATTAGATTAATTGCCCAGTAAGGCTCGTGTTTGGTGTTGTAGCCAGAATCCGGATCCTGATCGTAAGGGGGAGTACGGAAGGTAAATTCAAATCCCCATTTACTGTAATCTGCACCGGCAAGTTCTGGATTAAAGTAAAGTTCGCTCATGCCGTAGGAAACAATGTGGCGATGGAAGGTTTGCTCTTCGCAATCATAAATACTACTGCCGTCTAATGGGTCATCACCACCTAGAATGTATTTGATAATAGAGCCGTAATGACGAGGTTTGATATCACCATAAAGTGCTTTAAGCACAGCATCGATGGCTTCCCAGCCGACGGCTTGATCTTCTTTAAAAGTTTGGCGGTATTCTTGTTCGTTCATTATCTGTTTCCGTGTCGTTGATAATTTGGTCGTAAATTAATTGGCGTGTTTCTTTTAGAATGTGTTGTTTCTAAAAATAAAGCGATTTAAATATGACATCTTATTTGCTTTTTTAATCAATGCCAATAGGTAAACAGACGGTTTCTTGACAATAGGTTTTGCCGGATTCGCTTAAATGTGCCGGTTTGTAGGCGGCAAAGGTGTAGGTCAGGTCTGCGCGGAATGTGTCGGGATCGGCTTCGGCGGTGTCGCAGTTGAGGCCGGTGGGGATATCGAGGGCGACCTTCAGGCCGTTTGAATGATTGAGTTGGCTGCAGAGGGCGGCGATTTCGGTTGGAAGTGCGCCACTGAAGCCTGTGCCGAATATGCCTTCGATAATGATGTCGTAACCTTTTTTCAGACGGCCTTCCAGTTCTTGTGCGGATATCAATTCAATATGGGGCAAACCGTTGAGGCGTTCGCGATTGGTTTGAGCTAAAGGGGAGAGGTTTTCTCCGAGTGAAAACAGAATATCGATGTGCCACCCTTGCGCCTGCATATATCTTGCCATGACTAAGCCGTCGCCGCCGTTGTTGCCTTTGCCGCAAACAATCAGGGCGCATCCGGCTTGAGGATGACGCTGCATGAGGTCTCGGGCGGCAGAACTGCCGGCGTTTTCCATTAGTTGGTCGAAGCTTGTGCCTTTATCGACGGCTGCTTGTTCGCGTTCGCGCATTTGGGCGGCGGTATAGACTTTCATGATCGGCTCTCTTTGCAGGAAGTTATTTATCGGCGGTATTCATCAGGCGCAAGGCTTTCAGACGGCCTATTTCTTTTTGATATTCCACCAGTCCGATAAATGCGCCGTCTCGGTTGTATACACGGATGGGCTGTTCGGCGGAAATGTCTTCGGTAAACTGGGGGCGTTGGCCGTGTTTGAGCATGGTAATGGCGTAGTCGTTTAACTCAAGTTTGGGGAAATGTTGCACCAAGGCATCGCAAGGCAGCAATAGGGCATCGCGTTCGGCTTCATCCAATTCTGTCAAGGCTTCGAGCGTGTGGCTTTGGGCAATGGTAAAGCCGGCGGTTTCAGTACGGCGCAGGGCGGTCAAGTGGGCGAATGTGCCGATGTGTTTGGCGATGTCTTCGCTGAGTGTGCGGATGTAGGTACCCTTGCTGCAACGTACGTCTATCACGGCTTTAGGTGCATAAAATTCAGTGATATCAATGGAGTAAATGGTGATGTCGCGCGCTTTGCGTTCGATAACGATGCCTTTGCGTGCGTATTCGTATAGCGGTTTGCCTTCGTGCTTGAGGGCGGAAAACATCGGCGGCACTTGGCGGATATCACCCGTTAAGGCTTGGCAGGCCGTCTGAAATTCGGACAATGAAATATCGGCGCGTGCGGTGGCAATGATTTCACCTTCGGCGTCGCCCGTACTGCTGGCTTCGCCCAGTTTCAGAGTGGCCGTATAGGCTTTGTCGGCATCAATCAGATATTGGGCAAACTTGGTCGCTTCACCGAAACAAACAGGTAGAAGCCCTGTAGCCAAAGGATCAAGTACGCCGGTATGCCCGGCTTTTTCGGCACGGAACAAGCGCCGCGCCTTTTGCAGGGCGGTATTGCTGGAAAGGCTTTCAGGTTTGTCGAGGAGAAGAACGCCGTTGACAGGGCGTTTGGTGGGTTTGGCTGTCATATTAAGTTGGGGGAGTGTTAATGTTTAGGCCGTCTGAAAGGGTTCAGACGGCCTGTGTGTTTTAATCAATCAGTCTTCAACCGGTTTTTCCGCCGCTACTTGGTCGATCAGGCTGGAAATACTCATGCCGCGTTCGAGTGATTCGTCGTATTTGAAGTGCAGCTCAGGCGTTTTGAAGAGTTTGATGCGTTTGGCCAATTCGCTGCGCAAATGGCCTTTGGCGTGTTCTAAAGCTTCTTCGGTGATGTCGCGTGTGCTGTCGTCGAGGACGGTGTAGAACACGGTTGCGTGGCTGTAATCGCCGGTAACTTCGACTTCGTTGATGGTGATGAAGCCTGCGCGCGGGTCTTTCAGGCCGGTGCGGACGAGTTCGGCAAGCTCGCGCATGATTTGTTCTTTGACACGGTCTT
Organism: Neisseria sp. P0009.S010; assembly: GCF_051958545.1. Taxonomy (NCBI): domain Bacteria; kingdom Pseudomonadati; phylum Pseudomonadota; class Betaproteobacteria; order Neisseriales; family Neisseriaceae; genus Neisseria; species Neisseria sp. P0009.S010. Next base: position 268,533 of record NZ_JBQCVH010000003.1, on the reverse strand, counting down.
GGCGGGCATAGCCACGTTGGGGTTTTCTCATGGTTTTCCTTGATGTATGGCAGGCTGTCGTTTTCAGACGGCCTGCGGTTTGGATTTTGAACAGCTGCCTATTATAACGGAGCGCGGTTTATTGTGCTTGAACCGAGAAAGGCATATCGATTTTTTGCCATTGCGCGCTTTCGTAGTCCAGCGCATCGGCGATGAGGGGGTGTTGCTCCAGCCATTGGGCGTTGATGCGCAAGATGAAGCTGTGGTTGTTTTCATCGATGCGAAGCTGGGTTTGCGGCGGCAAATCAAGCGGCAGGCGCGAGCGGCAGAAGAGGGCTGCCAGGCGCAGGGACAATACGGCACACCACATGATTTCGTTGTTACCGATAATGTCTGCCATTTTCTTAAGGTCGCCGCGATGGCCGATAACCAGTTGCGCCAAAATGGTTTGCTCTTTGCGTGAGAAGCCCGGCATATCGGCGTTTTCGAGAATGTAGGCGGAGTGTTTGTGATAACCGGTATGGGCAATATCCAAGCCGATTTCATGCAGACGGCCTGCGCGGCTGAGGTATTGGTTCCACAGGGCAAGTTCTTGAACGGTTACGTTTTTGGCGTGGCACAGGCTGTTCATGAAGGCTTGCGCGGTATCGGCAACGCGTTTGGCTTGGTTGAGGCTGACGTGGTAGCGTTTTTGGAACTCCGCCGTTGTCTGTTCGCGCATATCGACATTGAGGCTGCGGCCGATTAAGTCGTAGAACACGCCGTCGCGGAGGGCAGCCTCGGTAACGGTCATTTTGGTCAGCGAAAGCTCTTCAAAAGCGGCCATCATCACGGCCAATCCGCCTGCAAAAACTTCGATTCGTTCGGGTTTGAGGTTTTCAAATTTGGCTTTTTTAACCGAACCGGCTTCGATAATCCTATCGGCAAGATAACGCATGCCTTGGGCGGTAATGTCGGCTTCTTGCGGCAATTCGGCTGCCAAAACGTCGCGTATGGATTTTGCCGAACCGGACGTGCCGATGGCGAAATCCCAACCGGTACGCTTCATCATTTTGCTGATGCGTTGGATTTCAATACGCGCGGCGGAAACGGCGGCTTGGAAATCTTTGGCGGTCACTTTGTTTTGGAAGAAGCGCATGCTGTACGTTACGCAGCCCAAAGGCAGGCTTTCTGTGGTCAGAGGTTGCAAATCCGAGCCAATGACAAATTCGGTCGAACCGCCGCCGATGTCGATAACCAGCATTTTGTCGCCTTTGGGCGGCAGGGTATGCACTACGCCGGTGTAAATCAGACGCGCTTCTTCGCGGCCGGCAATCACTTCGATGGGGAAACCCAGCGCTGCTTCGGCACGGGGCAGAAATTGGGCGATGTTTTTGGCGACGCGGAAAGTGTTGGTGGCCACCACTCGCACGTTTTCAGGTTGGAATCCGCGCAGGCGTTCGCCAAATTTTGCCAAACATTCCAAGGCTTGTTCTTGAGAGGCTTCACTCAGGTTTTTTTGTTCGTCCAAGCCGGCGGCAAAGCGAACCATTTGTTTGAACGAGTCGATGACTTTCAGCTGGCCGTTGTTGTTTTCACAAATTTGCAGGCGGAAACTGTTGGAACCCAAGTCGACGGAGGCTAAAACGTTGGCGGGAGTGGTGGTCATAAAAAATACCGCTTGATTAGAAAAACCTAAATGTTACTTGAGGCGGTATCACTTGACAATAAAAGGAATACAGCTCTTTGATTCTGCTCATAGATGTATTTTATAATGCTGATTTTAAGCAAATATATCAAAGGCCGTCTGAACTTTTCAGACGGCCTAAAAAGAGAAACACATGAAATCGGAAAACCAAGATTCCTTATTTTTATCGCGCCGCCGTCTGTTGCAAGTGGGCGGAGCCATGCTTTTGACGCCTGCGACCGCATGGGCGGGGGCGCAACGTGAAGAAACGCTGGCCGATGATGTGGCTTCCGTGATGCGTAGTTCGATCAATAGTGCCAGCCCTGCGCGGCTGGTGTTTGCCGATTCGAGGGAAGGGGAACGTTGGTTGGCGGCGATGTCTTCCCGATTGGCACGCTTTATTCCCGATGAGGGCGAGCGCCGCCGTTTGTTGGTCAATATTCAATACGAAAGCAGTCGTGCCGGACTCAACACCCAAGTGATTCTGGGTTTGATTGAAGTAGAAAGCGCGTTTCGTCAATATGCCATCAGCGGAGTGGGAGCGCGCGGTTTGATGCAGGTGATGCCGTTTTGGAAAAACTATATTGGCAATCCGTCGCACAATCTTTTCGATATCCGCACCAATCTGCGCTATGGCTGCACCATTCTTCGCCATTACAACAATATCGAAAAAGGCAATATTGTCCGCGCTTTGGCAAGGTTTAACGGCAGTTTGGGCAGTAATAAATATCCGAACGCCGTGTTAGGCGCGTGGCGAAATAGATGGCAGTGGGGTTGATTCAGGATAAATGGGATAGGGCGGATCTTGCGTGATGCTGGTTTTCAGTTGAAACTGTTTTATACCGATGAAGCAGGTTTGCGATAAACAGCTTGCGATTTGACCCCATGCAATTCCTTTGAATCCTGTATAATCAGAAAATCTGTTAATTCACACTTTCAGACGGCCTTTCGCAAACTTAAGGCCGTCTGAAACATTCTTTATGGCAAGAGATAACCGCATTCAAATGTTTCCGCACGAGTGGCGTGCCAGTACCACACTTTCCGGCGTTTACGCACTGCGTATGTTGGGGATGTTTTTGGTGTTGCCTGTTTTGGCGATGTATGCCGCTTCGTTGCCCGGCGCAGAAAACAATAAAGCTCTGGTCGGCATGGCAATGGGTATTTACGGGCTGACACAGGCTTTGCTGCAACTGCCTTTGGGCATGGCTTCCGACAAGTTCGGCCGTAAAAAAGTGATTTATGCCGGCCTGATTGTGTTTGCGGCGGGTAGTTTTTTGGCTGCAGTTGCCGACAGCCTGCAGATGTTGGTTGCCGCGCGTGCCATTCAAGGCGCGGGTGCCGTCAGTGCGGCGGTAACGGCTTTGCTGGCGGATTTGACCCGTAATGAAGTGCGGACGCGTGCGATGGCGATGATCGGCCTGAGTATCGGCTTGACCTTCTCCGTCAGCCTAGTGCTGGCACCGATGATTGCCAGCTTTATCGGCGTATCCGGCCTGTTTGCGCTGACCGGTATTCTGACTGTAATCAGTATCGGCGTGGTTGCTTGGATGACGCCTGATCCCGAAGTGTCAAAAATGCACGAAGACACGCAGGCGCAGCCTTCGCGTATGGGCGAGGTATTGAAAAACCGCCAACTGCTCAATCTCGACTTCGGTATTTTTGCCTTGCATGCGGCGCAAATGGCTTTATTTACCGCATTGCCGTTTGCCATGACGCAGTTGGGTTTGGAAAAAATCCATCACTGGCAAGTCTATCTGCCGTCAACCATTACCGGCCTGATTATTATGGTGCCGCTGATTATCGTCGGCGAAACGCGCAACAAGCTCAAACAAGTGTTTATCCTTGGTATCGTCTGCATTACCGCGGCGCAAATAGGTTTGCTGTTTGGAATGCACTCGGTATGGTTGATTACCGCTTATCTGATTGTTTACTTTATTGGTTTCAATGTATTGGAAGCCAGCTTGCCGTCTATGGTGTCAAAAATTGCTCCGTCCGATTTGAAAGGTACGGCGATGGGCGTATATAACACCATGCAGTCGGTCGGCTTGTTTGTCGGCGGCGCAACCGGTGGTTTATTGTTCCAAAAATACGGTTTTGCAGGCGTATTTGCCTTTTGTAGCGTACTGATGTTGCTGTGGCTGGTATTGGCAGTCATTTCGCCGGCACCGAAGCCTGTCAAAAACCTCAGCTATCCGCTTAACGCCGAATGGCAACAAAATCCGGATTTGCTCTACCAAAAATTGACCGAAATTGAAGGCGTTGAAAGCATCAGCTTTAGCGCAGACAAGCAAACCATTTATATCAAGGCCTTGCAAAAAGGATTCGACCAAGAGGCCGCCGAAAAAATCATCACAGGAGTGTAAAATGTCATTGAATAAAGTTATCCTCATCGGCCGCCTCGGCCGTGACCCGGAAGTCCGCTATATGCCCAACGGCGAGGCCGTCTGTAACTTCAGCGTTGCCACCAGCGAAACTTGGAACGACCGTAACGGCCAGCGCGTAGAACGTACTGAATGGCACAACATTACCATGTACCGCAAGCTCGCCGAGATCGCCGGTCAATACCTGCGTAAAGGCAGCCAAGTGTACCTGGAAGGCCGTATCCAAAGCCGTAAATACCAAGGCAAAGACGGCATCGAGCGCACCGCTTACGACATTATCGCCAACGAAATGAAAATGCTTGGCGGCCGCAACGACAACAGCGGCGGCGCACCATACGATGACGGCTACAACCAAGGCGCTCATTCAAGCCAAGGCAGTTACCAACAAGCGCCACAACAGCAATACCAATCTGCTCCGGCTCAAGAACCCCCAGCAGCCCCAGCCCGTCGTCCCGCTCCGGCACAACCGACCGCTCCGGTTGATGATATCGACGACGATATTCCATTCTAATCATTGAGTAATATAAAAGGCCGTCTGAAAAATATACTTTCAGACGGCCTTTAAAATGATTTCAAAGAAAATCCTACATTTGCACCGAGCCGTTGACGGTCAGGCTGATCTCTTCCGAACCTGGGGAGGCTGGTACGCCATCTTCTATTCCTGCCGCTACTTCTGCGGCGGGGATTGCACGCAGCATTTTGGCGCGTGCAAAATTGCCGCCGACTTGACGGTTGCCGATGTGACCCAGGTTGAGTTTAACGATTTTGTAGCTGGAGAAGCCGAGTGTTTGGGCGAGGTTTTGGGCGCGATCTTTGAAGCGCAGGATGACGGCCTTGCTCAGTTGGTCGACGGTTTCTTCGCGTTTTTCTTTGGATACGGAAAACGAGGAGCTTTCCAAAATGGCGATATTGATGCTGTCGGCAATCAGGCGGTTGAGTGCTTCAAAGTCTTTGCTTTCTACTTTGAAGTAGGCGTGTTCTTCCCAGCCGGTTTGGGTGCGTTTGCCGTTGGTGTATTGATAGCGCGGGGATGCGTTGCGCTCCATCAGCTCGGCTTTAAGTTTGCTGTTTTGGGAGATTTTGTTGAACTGGTTGAATTTCTTCATGAAAGCTTGGTTGGCGGCTTGACGGTCTTTGCCTTCTGCGTTGATGCTGAAATGCGCGGTCATGGTATCTCGCGGCACTTCCATGTTGGCGGATTCGGAAAATTCAACGATGTTGTAATTGAGGCTTTCTGCTGCAACGGGCAGGGAGACGGCTAGTAGTAGGGCGGTAAGGGCTGGGCGGAGCATTTTGGTTTTCCTTGTAATGCGGATTTCAAAAAAGTAATTTAGCATGAAAGATGGAAATGTTGGCTTTGGCAAGCGTAAGGATTTGTATGGGGTGAAGCCGTCTGAAAAGAAGTTACTTTGTATCCATCAGGCCGACTTCATGGGGATTGAGGCGGGCTTTTTCTTCTTGGCCTAAGCCGACCAATTTCCGTAATCGGGTCATGTAGGCATTGACGTCAAGGCCCCGTCCGTAGCGTTGCGCTTCCCAGATGGTTTCTGCCAAGGCTTCCATCATATCGTGTTCGGCTTTGACCCAGTCGCCGTTGTAACGGGCGCAAAGTTGGTGGTGGATGGCACGGATGCCCGGGGGCTGGTCGATGGCGCTTTGCTCTTGCAGGGAAAGGTGTAGCGACATATGCAGGAATGGGTTGCTTTCGCCGTCTTCGGGCAGCCATTCTTTATCTAAATATTGTTCGATGTCTTCGAGATAGTGTCCGTATTCGGGATGGGCTTCGATAATGCGCAATGCTTTTTGTTGCAGGCCGTCCAATTGGAGCGGTGCGAGTCTGTGTTGCCAGACGTGGGCAAAGAATCGGCGGACATCGTGGGTGTTTACGTCATACATGATGAGTGTGATTTGATTTTGGGATATGTGATTATATAGCGATTGCGATGAAAAAGGCCGTCTGAAAAATATGTTTTCAGACGGCCTTTGTTTTGCAGGGTTTAGCGGCGGTCGATGATTCGGTAATACACTTCGCCGTCTTGGACATAGCCCAATTCGACGCGGGCAATTTCGGCGATGGCCTCTTGTCCGTGTGCCAAGTCTTCAACTTCCGCATTGAGGAAATTGTTGCGCAAAGTGAGCGTTTGGTTTTTTTCCTCCTGACGGACGAGCTGCTCCTGCAATTCTTCCGTATGCCCGACGCTGCCTTTACCAAACCAAAGGCTGTACTGACAGCACAAAAGTGCGAAGGTTAAAACAAAAGTCACCCACTTCATACAATCAATATCCTATATTCTGCTTATTTGCCCAATTGGTAGAATGCGGCTTTGCCAGGGTAGTAAGCGGCTTCGGCCAATTCTTCTTCGATGCGCAACAATTGGTTATATTTCGCCATGCGGTCAGAACGGGACAGGGAGCCGGTTTTGATTTGCATACAGTTGGTAGCAACTGCCAAGTCGGCAATGGTGCTGTCTTCGGTTTCACCGGAACGGTGGCTCATTACGCTGGTGTAGCGGTTGCGTTTGGCCAAGTCAACGGCTTTCAGGGTTTCGCTCAATGTACCGATTTGGTTGACTTTGACCAGCAATGCGTTTGCCACGCCTTTTTCGATGCCTTCAGCCAAGATTTTTGGATTGGTTACGAACAAGTCGTCGCCGACCAATTGAACTTTGCCGCCCAATTTTTCGGTCAGCAGTTTCCAGCCTTCCCAGTCGTTTTCGTCCATACCGTCTTCGATGGAAACAATTGGGAATTCGTTAACCAGGCCTTCCAAGTATTCGGCAAATTCTGCGCTGGTGTAAGAGCGGCCTTCGGCTTCCAAGTGGTATTTGCCGTCTTTGTAGAACTCGCTGGATGCGCAGTCCAGGGCGAACAATACGTCTTCGCCTGCTTTGTAGCCTGCGGCTTCGGTTGCTTCTACGATCAGTTGCAGGGCTTCTTTGTGGCTGTTCAGGTTAGGTGCGAAACCGCCTTCGTCGCCCACGGTAGTTGGGAAGCCTTTGGCATCACACAGTTTTTTCAGTGCGTGGAAAATTTCGGCGCCGCAACGCAGAGCTTCGCGGAAAGATTTTGCGCCGACAGGCATGATCATGAATTCTTGGATGTTCAGGCTGTTGTTGGCATGTTCGCCGCCGTTGATTACGTTCATCATCGGAACAGGCAGAGCCATTGGGCCTGCGCCGCCCAAGTAACGGTACAGCGGCAGGCCTGAATCTTCAGCGGCTGCGCGTGCTACGGCCATGGAAACGGCCAAAGTGGCGTTGGCACCTAAGTTGCCTTTGTTTTCAGTACCGTCCAATTCGATCATGATTTGGTCGATATAAGATTGTTCGTTGGCATCGATACCGATGAGGGCTTGCGCGATTTGGTTATTGACGTGGTCAACGGCTTTCAATACGCCTTTGCCCAAGTAACGGGATTTGTCGCCGTCACGCAGTTCCAAAGCTTCTTTTTGGCCGGTTGATGCGCCGCTTGGTACGGCTGCGCGTCCCATGACGCCGGATTCCAACAATACGTCACACTCTACAGTAGGGTTGCCGCGGGAGTCCAAAATTTCGCGTGCAAAAATATCAACGATTGCGCTCATGAATATCTCCAAATAGGATGGTAAAAGAAAAGTAGCTTTGTTACGTTTCAGACGGCCTTAAGGATGATTGCCAAAGTCTGATGAATGCAGACATTATACCGTCTTTGCCAGGTATGGCATCGGAGTCGGTATGAAACCGACTGTAAGTTTGTTTCACGTCAATATCGCTCAAACAAACATAAGCCGTATAGTGTAACATTTTTTACCCTTTTTAGGGTGAAAAGCTGATTAAATAAGGCATAAGGCCGTCTGAAAAACGGATTAGCCTTCGCCCAAAATCATCGAGCCTACGCCGTCATCGGTCAGTACTTCCAAGAGCAGGGCGTTGGGAACGCGGCCGTCTATGATATGCGTAGCTTTGACCCCGCTTTTGGCGGCCTCGACGGCGGAGGCAATTTTAGGCAGCATTCCGCCGTACAGCGTACCGTCTTCAATCAGTTCGTCAATGCGGCTTGGCGTGAGGGTGGTCAATAATTTGCCTTCTTTATCCAGTACGCCGGGGATATTGGTCATCATCAGCAGTTTTTCGGCTTGAAGTTTTTCCGCCAGTTTGCCGGCAACCAAGTCGGCATTGATGTTGAACGCTTCGCCGTTTTGGCCTACGCCGATGGGTGCAATGACAGGAATGCAGCCGCGCTCAACCAAGCCTTCCACCAAACGGGTATCGATGTCGGCCACTGTGCCGACTTGGCCGATGTTCACGCCTTTTTGTTCAGGCGTGTCGATCAGGAGTTTTTCCGCTTTGATGAAGTGGTTGTCCCGGCCGGTAATGCCGACGGCGCGACCGCCGAAGGTAGTAATCATGGAAACGATTTCTTTATTGACGTGTCCGCCCAAAACCATTTCTACAATGTCCATGGTTTCGCTGTCGGTCACGCGCATGCCTTGAACAAATTCTCCTTTTTTGCCGACTTTTTCCAACATTTCATTAATTTGCGGGCCGCCGCCGTGAACGATGACGGGATGCAGGCCGATTAGTTTGAGCAGGACGACATCGCGTGCGAAACCCTCTTTTAAGGCAGGTTCGGTCATGGCATTGCCGCCGTATTTGATGACGATGATGGAGCCGGAAAAACGGCGGATATAAGGTAAAGATTCAGCAAGGACGCGCGCCTTGATGGAAGGGGAGACAGATTGTTGCTGGGTCATGGTTTCAACCTTGTTTCATGATTTCTGCCTTTATCTTAATCCCAAAGGCCGTCTGAAACAATATTTCCAAGCGCTTGAAATCCTGTTAAATCAGTTAAATGGTTGAAACCAGCCTCATGCAAACGGTAAAATGACGGTTTGCTTCGGCCTCTTCGCCGATTACTAAGGATACCCATGATGAAAATCAGCACCCAATTCGATGCCGGTTCGGTCGTTGTCAAAGACTTGAGCAACCCTGCCGATATCCGTCTCGCCCTGCGTCCCGACAATGCTTCGGAGTTTGCCCAATGGTTTTACTTCCGTTTGCAGGGTGCGGCCTATCAAAACTGCGTGATGCATTTTGAAAATGCGGCGGACGCTGCGTATCCTTTGGGCTGGGAGGACTATCAGGCTTGCGCTTCTTACGACCGCCAAAATTGGTTCCGCGTGCCGACCAGCTACGAAAACGGCGTATTGACCATCAACCATACGCCTTTGTCCAACAGCGTTTACTACGCTTATTTCGAGCCTTATTCCAACGAGCAGCATTTGAACCTTTTGGGCGATGCTCAGGGCAGCGGTTTGTGCCGTATCGACGATTTGGGCAGTACCGTTCAAGGCCGCGACATCAACCTTCTGACCATCGGTAACCAAGTCGAAAGCGATATGAAAGTCTGGATTATCGCCCGTCAGCATCCGGGCGAAACCATGGCGGAATGGTTTGTCGAAGGTTTGCTGGGTCGCCTGCTTGATCCGCAAGATCCGACCGCGCGCATGCTGCTTGACCGTGCAACTTTTTACATTGTGCCGAATATGAATCCGGACGGTTCGGTTTTGGGTAATCTACGCACCAATGCCGCCGGCGCCAACCTCAACCGCGAATGGGAAACCCCGACTTTGGAGCGAAGCCCCGAAGTCTTTACCGTCCGTGAAAAAATGATGGAAACCGGCGTGGATTTGTTCTTGGATATTCATGGCGATGAAGGTCTGCCGTTTGTCTTTGTGGCCGGTACCGAAGGCGTGCCGAACTACAACGAGCGCATCGAAGCCTTGGAAGACCAATTCAAGCTCGCGTTGCTCAATGCCAGCCCCGATTTCCAAGACGATTACGGCTATGACAAAGATGCGCCGGGTCAGGCAAACATGACTTTGGCGACCAACTGGGTCGGCAATCATTTCAACTGCCTTGCCTATACTTTGGAAATGCCGTTTAAAGACAATGCCAACCTGCCGGACGACGATTTCGGCTGGAACGGCCAACGCTCGCTGCGCTTGGGCGAGGCAATGTTGTCTGCTATTTTGAATGTGGTTGGCGATTTGCGTTAAACTATCCGATACCGCATACAGGCCGTCTGAAAGTTCAGGCTTTCAGACGGCCTTTGAGATAAGGAACACACATTATGATGATACATCCCCAGTTTGATCCGGTGCTGATCAGCATCGGCCCGCTTGCCATCCGCTGGTATGCCTTGAGCTATATTGTTGGCTTTATCCTGTTTACGATTTTGGGCCGTCGCCGTATCGCGCAGGGCAATTCTGTGTTTACCAAAGAAACACTCGACGATTTCCTGACTTGGGGTATCTTGGGCGTGATCTTGGGCGGCCGTATCGGCTACGTTTTGTTTTATAAATTTTCCGACTATCTGGCCAACCCGTTGGATATTTTCAAAGTTTGGGAAGGCGGTATGTCGTTTCACGGCGGCTTTTTGGGTGTGGTCGTTGCCATGTGGCTGTTTGGCCGTAAGCACAACATCAGCATTTTAAAATTGATGGATACCGTTGCGCCACTCGTACCGCTGGGCTTGGCTTCCGGCCGTATCGGCAACTTTATCAACGGCGAACTTTGGGGACGCGTGACCGAACTCAATGCTTTTTGGGCAATGGGTTTTCCGCAAGCGCGTTACGAAGATGCGGAAGCTGCGGCGCACAATCCTTTGTGGGCCGAATGGCTGCAACAATACGGCATGCTGCCGCGCCATCCGTCTCAGCTTTACCAGTTTGCCCTTGAAGGCATTTGCCTGTTTGTCATCGTTTGGATTTTCTCGAAAAAACCACGTCCGGCCGGACAAACGGCGGCATTGTTCTTGGGCGGTTACGGTTTGTTCCGCTTTATTGCCGAATTTGCCCGCCAGCCTGACGACTATCTCGGCCTGTTGACCTTGGGTTTGTCCATGGGTCAATGGTTGAGCGTACCGATGATTGTATTGGGTGCGATTGGTTTTGTTTGGTTTGGTCGTAAAAACAGCGTTGCTAAAGCATAAATAAAACAAGAAATAAAGGCCGTCTGAAAAGGTTTTCAGACGGCCTTTTTATGACTTCAAGCAAACGGATTTTGGGTTTAACCGAAAAAGCCCATTTTAACTTGAATGAGTTTCTCCAGTTCCGGCAGAACGCGGCGGCGTGAGACGAAGAAGATAATGTGGTCGCCGTCTTGGAGGATGGTTTCGGTGTGGTGTCCCATGATGACCTCGCCGGTTGCGCCGCGGACGATGGCGGAGATGTAGCAGTCGCTTGGCCATTTGATGCCGCTGATACGGCGGCCGACGATGGCGGAAGTGTTTTTGTCGCCGTGTACCACCACTTCAATGGCTTCGGCCGTGCCACGGCGCAGGGGGTGGACGGCAACGATGTCGCCGCGGCGGATGTGGGCGAGGATGGAGCCGATGGTAATCAGGTGGGGGGAAACGACGATATCGATTTTGTTGCCTTCGAGCAAATCGACGTAGCTTGAGCGGTTGACGATGGTGATCACGCGTTTGGCACCAAGGTTTTTCGCCAACAGGCTGGACATGATGTTGTTTTCGTCATCATTGGTCAGCGCGCAGAAGACGTCGATTTCGTCGATGTATTCTTCGTCCAGTAGGGTTTCGTCGGTGGCGGAACCTTGCAGGACGAGGGTGTTGTCCAGATTTTCGGCCAGCCATTCGGCGCGGTGGGGTTTGTATTCGATAATTTTGATGTCGTATTTGGATTCGAGCTGCTTGGCGAGGCGGTAGCCGATGTTGCCGCCGCCGGCGATCATGATGCGGCGGGTACGCGCTTCTTTCGGACGCAATTCGCGCATGATGGCTTCCACGCTGTTGATGTCGGCGGCAAACAGGACTTCATCGCCTTCGATGATGACGGTTTGCGGGGTGGGGACGATCAGGCGGTTGTTGCGGTAGATGGCGCAGATTTGGCAGTCCACGCCTTCGAGCAGGTGTTGGTTGATGTCGGCAATTTCACGGCCGATCAGCAAACCGCCTTTGCGTGCTTGAACAATCACCATGCGCACTTTATCGTTGGCAAAACTGAGTACCTGCAATGAGCTGGTGTAGTTGAGCAGGCCGACGAGTTGTTCGGTAACCAGCTGTTCGGGGCTGATGGTTTCGGTAATGCCGAAGATGTTGAGGCTGCCTTCTTCGGGGTTGTCGCTGCCGTCAACCGGATATTCGAGGTATTCGCTTGAGCGCACGCGTGCGATGCGGCTGGGGATGTTAAATAGGTCGGCGGCGATTTTGGAGGCGACAATGTTGGTTTCATCGCTGCGTGTCAGGGCAAGCAGGAGGTCGGAGTCCGCCGCGCCTGCCTGTTCGAGAGTAAAGGGCGATGCGCCGTTGCCGACGATGGTTTGGACATCGAGGCGGCTGCTGATGCGGTTGAGCGCTTTTTCATCGATGTCGATGATGGTAACGTCGTTGCTGGGAACGGAGGCGAGATTTTGGGCGACGGTCGAGCCGACTTGGCCGCTGCCGAGAATGAGTATTTTCACGGTAATTGAGTGTGTTCGGTAAAAATGAAATTGTAACAAAAGGCCGTCTGAAATTGGAGTTTCAGACGGCCTGATTTTTCAATCGGCTAAAGGGTTACCAATAGCCCAAGGCTTTCCACCACAAGATGCCGACAGTGCTGAAAATCAGGATTTCGACCACGCTCATGATGAAGCCGGCTTTCCACCATTCGGTCATGTTGACGTAGTTCGAGCCGTAAATGACAGGTGCGGAACCGGTGGCGTAGTGGGTCAGCGACATCATGATGCCGGTAGCGGCTGCCATAATCAGGGCAAACAGCATCGGTGGTGCGCCCAAGGCCAAGCCTGCGCCGTAGAATGCGCCGAACATGGCGGTAACGTGTGCCGTACCGCTGGCGAAAACGTAGTGGGAGTAGAGGTAGGCCAGCATCAACAGGGCGCAACCGGCTTCCCAACCCAAGCCCATGTGGGCGATGCCGTTTTGCATGGAGTCGGACAACCAACTGATGAGGCCCAGTTTGTTGAGGAAGTTTGCCATCATCACCAAGGCAGCAAACCAAACAATGGTATCCCACGCGCTTTTTTCTTTCAGCGCGTCGTCCCAAGTCAGTACGCCGGTCAACAGGCACAAGCTCAAGCCGAGGAAGGTGGTGGCGGTAGCGTCAACTTTCACGCCGAACAGCATCTCGGGAATACCCGCCCACAACAGCAGCAGAACCAGGAAAATACCCAGCATGATTTTTTCTTCACGCTTCATCGGCCCCATGGCAGCCAAATGCTCTTTTGCCAATGCAGTGGCGTTAGGGGTTTGTTTGATTTCAGGCGGATACAGGAAATACAACACCAGCGGCATCAGCAGCATGGCAAGCAGGCCGGGTACTACCATTGCCAAGAACCAAGTACCCCAAGAGAGTTGGATTTGTGAATTGGTGGCTTTGGCAACCAATTCGACTACCAGCGGATTGGGTGCGGTGGCAGTGATAAAAATCAGACAGGTAATTACGTTGGAGTGGAAGTTGACCAGTGAAAGGTATTTACCGATTTTGCCTTCCGTACCTTTTTCAGGGTCAGAGTCGAAGCTCAGGGCAATGGATTTCATAATCGGATGTACGATGGCACCGCCGCGCGCGGTATTACTCGGCGTTACCGGACCGATGACCAAGTCGGCCAATGCCAAGCTGTAACCTACGCCCAGCGTGCGTTTGCCGAAGAGAGAAATCAAAAGATAGCCAATACGCATACCCAAGCCGGTTTTCAACAGGCCGCGCGAGATGATGATGGCGATACCGATCATCCAGATAAGTGGGTTGTTGAGGCTGCTCAAAGCGTCTTTGGTTGCGTCTGCAGCTTTTTCGTTGGTCACGCCGGTCAGTGCAACCAAGGTAATGCCCAAAATCGCCATTGCGCCGATAGGCATGGCTTTGCCGATGATGCCGGCAATGATGCCGACAAACAATGCCAAAAGATGCCATGCGTCAGGCGATACGCCTTGAGGAACGGGGATAACGAACCAGATAAGCAGCGTCAGCACAAGTGCGACCGCCGCAGGAATTGGCTTGAAGCCCATGTTGAATCTCCTAATTTGAGGATTAAAGTATTGGGAAATCTGTTTTCAGACGGCCTGAGTGTTGCTAAAGCCTGTCTGAACGTATTTTGGTAGGTTCGGAAGGTATTTTTCTTATTGGGTTTCTCTTCAATCTTGGAAAGAAGAGAATGGGAGTCGAGTATCGTCTTTCAGACGGCCTTTACAGAAACAGGCCGTCTGAAAACAACGCCGTTTTACTCCTGTTCTTGCGGCAGGCCGTACTCTTCGGGGAAGGTACGCAGCGAGCTTTGCAACACGGTAACCGCGCCGTCAATCAAACCGCAACGGCCGCTTCGTGGCAACAGTTGGCACAGGCTTTGCAGGGCGCGCAGGTCGTCGGGAGTGCCGATGCCGGTGTCCACGCGGTTGAGCAGGCGGGAAAGCTGGAATGTGCCGCCTTTACACGGCGGGCATTGACCGCATGAGTTGGAAGCAAAAAATTCCACATACTCGGCCACTTTACGCACCACGCTGGTGCCTTCGGAAATCACAATCATCGCGCCGGTACCGAGGCTGGATTTGCGTTCGCGTACGGAAACGAAGTCCAAAGGCACATCCAAATCTTTTACAGTCAAAAGCGTATTGGACGGGCCGCCGGTAAATACGGCTTTAAACGTGCGGCCTTCGAGCATACCGCCGCCGTGATCGTAAATCAGCGATTGCAGGGTCGTACCCATCGGCAGTTCGTACAGGCCCGGATTCAATACGTCGCCGGAGAGCGAGTAGAGTTTCGTACCTGCCGCATCACCCAAACCCAAAGATTTGTACCATTCCGCGCCTTTGGCAAGGATTTGCGGAATATTGGCGAAGGTTTCGGTATTGTTGATAAGGGTCGGCTCACCGTTGACACCGCTTTCGGCAGGGAAAGGCGGCTTGCGGCGAGGGAAGGGGAACCCGCCTTCCAACCATGAAATCACGGCAGTTTCTTCGCCGCCGATATAACGGCCTGAAGTTTCAACCAGTTGCAAGTCCAAAGGTTTACCCAAGTAGTTTTCGATGCGGATAAACAAATCGCTGTTTTTCCATTGCTCGATGGCCGGTGTGATGGAAGCGATGGATTCGGTTTGATGAGGGTTGACGTACAAAATCGCTTTATTGGCACGGCAGGCAACGGCGGCAATCAGGACGCCTTCGATGACTTGGTGCGGCGTATTTGCCAGCAGTACACGGTCTTTAAATGTACCCGGTTCGTCTTCGTTGGCATTGCAGACAACGTATTTGTCACCATTTTTGCTTTGGGCAGCAACGGCGGCCTCCCATTTGCGCCAAGTCGGGAAACCTGCACCGCCCATACCGCAAAGATTGGCATCTTGCAGTTTGGAAACAATGCTTTGAGGATCGGCAAGCGCAGCCAGCAGGCCTTCGCCGCCGCCGACTTTGCGCCACGCGGCTAAATCTGCGCCGACTTGGCGGGAAGGATGCAGTAAGTTTTGATTGGCTTGATTCATGATTGTTGCTCCTGCAAACCGGCGTGTTCGCGCAAATCGAATTTGCCGTAGTCGGGATATAAAACGGGGGCTTTGATGTCGCTGGTCAGGCCGGCACGGGTCATTTCGCGTTGCAGGTCGTGGACGTGTCCGACACCACCGCGTACTTTTTTCAGCGGCAGGCCGCAATTTGCTGCGGCTTTACCGGCACGGCGGCCGAAGTTGATGATGTCCAAAAGCGCATTGCCCATCAGACGGTTGCGGCCGTGGATGCCGCCGGTTACTTCGCCGGCGCAATAGAGGCCTTCGACACAGGTTGCGCCGTCACCGTTGATTTCGATACCGCCGTTTTGATAGTGCAGGGTCGGATGAATCATGACCGGCTCAACGGCAGGGTCGATGCCGCATTTGTGGGCAATGTGACCGAGTGTTACTAGACGGTTCAATACGTCAGGGTCGTTAGCAATCAGGCGCGGGGTGTCGAGGAACACGCCGACTTGTCCGTCGCGTACAACGCCGCGGCCTTCGCGGCATTCGCGCAGAATCGCAGCGGCAACAACGTCGCGCGGCTGCAATTCGTCAACAAAACGTTCGCCCAAACCGTTGACCAGTTTGGTACCTGCAGAGCGCACGGCTTCGGAAATCAGCGCGCCTGCCAAGTGTGGAGGGTGGGCAACGCCGGTCGGGTGGTATTGGAAAGAATCGACATCGCGCAGTTTGGCGCCGATACGGTAAGCCATTACCAGGCCGTCTGCAGTAGCGCCATAGTGGTTGGAAGTGGCGAAACCCTGCAAATGCAGGCGTCCGCTGCCGCCGGTTGCCAATACCACGGCTTTGGCGTGAACCAACACCAAAGAGCGTTTTTCCAAATCGTACAAAATCGCGCCGACGCAGCGGCCGTGTTCGTCTGATAATAATTCGATGGCAGGGTGGCGGTTGAGCTGTGTGATGTTTTCGTCGAGCTCGACTGCCTCGCGCAGTACGCGTATCATTTCGAGGCCGGTAAAGTCGCGGTAGCTCAGAATGCGCGGCACGGTCGTACCGCCTGCACGCTTGCGGCTCAACATGCCGTTGCTGTCCGCACCTTTGGCAAGATCGAAAGTCATGCCCAAGCCGATCAGCCAGCGGATGGCGGACGGCGCGTCGGTAACCATTTGTGCCACCAATTCTTTTTTGCCTGCGTTGTGGCCGCCTTTGATGGTGTCGTCAAAGTGCTGCTGCAGGCTGTCTTCCGTGCCGACTGCTGCCTGAATACCACCTTCGGCCATCACGGTATTGCTGTCGCCGATACGCAGCTTGTTTGCCATGATAACGCGTGCGCCGGCTTCAGTCGCAGACAATGCCGCCGCACCTGCACCTCCGCCGCCGATCACCAATACGTCAGTGTTCAAGTGTTCTGCGCCTGACAAATCATAGTCGTCAATCAGAGGCTGACTGATTAAGAGTTTGGCCAAATCAGGATGGCAGTAATCGCCTTGGTTTGGGCCGATAGGCAGTTTCACACGTGCATTTGCCTGATAGTCAGGGTGAAATTGGCTCAATAATTCGTTTTTTTCAGGTAAATCGCCGCGCAGCTCCAATGAGGACGCTCGCAGGTTGGCAAGGGCGGTTTCGTAGTCTATGCCTTGGATTTTGTTAACCATTACACTGACTCCTCTTCAAATTCGACTTTCATTTTGCCGCTGTCGATTTCGCGCAGGCGGCGCATCAAATCCACAGGGCGCAATGTACGCGCCGCTTTCATACGGCGTGCGAACAGGCCCAAGTGGTTCGGACGGATGTGTTCGGGGCAGGAGAGGGTGCAGAGGTTGCACATCACGCATTGGTCAAAGGTCAGCGCAGCCGCGCCGAAATCGCCAGAAACTACCTGCGCTACGCCGTTTTCCACTTGCAAACCTTTAGGACAGGCTCGGTTACAGCCGCCGCAATGACGGCAATTTTGCGCTTCAGGGAAGGCTTTGGCGGTATCGTCCAACCAGTTCCAGCCATCACCAATTTCGCCGACGTCGTAATATTGGATGTGCTCCGGAATAAAGTAGTCCAAGAAGCTGACCTGCATGCCTTCTTCAACTTTGGTCTCGCATGCCAGTGCTGTGGTGACTTCACGCTCGCCTTCTTTACGAATCATGCAGCGGCAGGAACCGCATACGCCTTGACTCATACAGCCGACATTGGCAGTAATCGCATTGCCTGAACGGGCATAGGCTTAGATGATTGACGAGTCGGTGGAAGCTTTGACTTCATGGCCGTCTATGGTCAGGGTTAACAAATTTTCACTCATGGTTTGTTCCTGTGAAATTGGAAGTTGGAATAGTGGGTAATTTGATTAATTGTATTTTTATTACATTTATTGCGTATGAGGAAAATATCCAAGTGATTTACTCAGAAATTCTTTTAAAATCAATGTTTATCTATATAAGGCGAAGTGTTCAGAATTTAGTGGTTTTGATGATAGGGGCAATCTAAGGTTTCATATAGGAAGGATTGTAAATAAAATATGCCTATTATTTAGACAAAATTATTATATTTATTTAATTTTAAAGGTAAAATAAAATTACTTTTTTAATGTAAATTTTGAAATATTCGTCTATTTACTAGTAAAAATCATTATTATATATCAGATAATTTTGCATAGATTGTTGTATATATTGAATAATGTTCTGATAGGCAAGCAAGTGAAAAGATTGTTATAAAATTTCAGAAGATCAAACAAGTTTGATATCAGTCAAGAAGATTGAGGGAGAAAATGACACGGATTTTACAATTGTGTATTGTATTGAAGAATAAAAAAGGCCGTCTGAAATTTAGGTAGTTTCCTTTTAAATACAGGATACTAAATTTTTCTCAGATACTTAAGGCAAGCATTTTCAGACGGCCTTGGAATAAGATTATCATTTAAAAATAATGTAATTTTATTTCTATGTAAGTGAATAGCCAGTAGATATGGGTTATCAATAACCAAGTGATTTAATGCGATATTAAATTCTATTTAAATCAATAAGGTATGAAAATGATATTGTCTGGATTATTCATTTGAAAGCACTATTACACTATTGAAGGCCGTCTGAAAAAATCGGTCTCTTAAGAAATAAACAAATCCTCCCTACCATGACTCCGAAAAGGAACACAATCATGACCGTCATCAAGCAAGAAGACTTTATCCAAAGTATTTTCGACGCTTTCCAATTCATCAGCTACTACCATCCTAAAGACTACATTCAGGCTTTATACAAGGCTTACCAAAAAGAAGAGAACCCTGCCGCCAAAGATGCGATGGCGCAGATTTTGGTCAATAGCCGTATGTGTGCTGAAGGCCATCGTCCGATTTGTCAGGATACCGGTATTGCGACCGTATTCTTGAAAGTGGGCATGGATGTACAGTGGGATGCCGAGATGAGCGTACAGGAAATGGTTAACGAAGGCGTACGCCGTGCATACACCTATCCTGACAACAAACTGCGCGCCTCTGTATTGGCCGACCCGGCTGGCAAACGTCAAAATACCAAAGACAACACGCCTGCCGTTGTACACATGGAAATCGTAAAAGGCGACAAAGTCGAAGTTACTTGTGCAGCCAAAGGCGGCGGTTCTGAAAACAAAACCAAAGTTGCCATGCTCAACCCTTCAGACAATATCGTTGATTGGGTATTGAAAACCGTTCCTCAAATGGGTGCAGGCTGGTGTCCTCCGGGCATCTTGGGTATCGGTATCGGCGGTACGCCTGAAAAAGCAGTTTTGATGGCCAAAGAAAGCCTGATGAGCCATATCGATATTCAGGAACTCAAAGAAAAAGCCGATTCCGGTGCAGAATTGTCTACAACCGAAGCCCTGCGCTTGGAACTCTACAAAAAAGTAAATGCCTTGGGCATCGGCGCACAAGGTTTGGGCGGTTTGAGCACCGTGCTGGATGTCAAAATCCTTGATTACCCAACCCACGCGGCTTCCAAACCGATTGCCATGATTCCAAACTGCGCAGCTACTCGCCATATCGAATTTGAATTGGACGGCTCAGGCCCGGCCAAACTGGAAGCCCCGTCTTTGGAAGACTGGCCGGATCTGACTTACAGCCCTGACAACGGCAAACGTGTCGATGTCAACAATCTGACCAAAGAAGAAGTGGCCACATGGAAAACCGGCGATGTATTGTTGCTGAACGGTAAAATCCTGACCGGCCGCGATGCCGCGCACAAACGTTTGGTTGATATGCTCAACAAAGGCGAAGAATTGCCGGTAGATTTCATCAACAAACTGATTTACTACGTTGGCCCGGTTGATCCAGTCCGTGACGAAGTTGTTGGCCCAGCCGGTCCGACTACTTCCACCCGTATGGATAAATTTACCCGTCAAATGCTGGAACAAACCGGCCTCTTGGGTATGATCGGCAAATCCGAACGCGGCGCAGCAACTTGCCAAGCCATTGCCGATAACAAAGCCGTTTATCTAATGGCTGTCGGTGGCGCGGCATATCTGGTTGCCAAAGCCATTAAAGCATCTAAAGTCTTGGCGTTCCCAGAATTGGGCATGGAAGCGATTTACGAATTTGAAGTCAAAGACATGCCTGTTACCGTTGCGGTGGATAGCAATGGTGAATCGGTTCACGCCATTGCACCAAAACAATGGCAGGCAAAAATCGGTATTATTCCGGTTGAAGCTTGATATTTGACTGAATAATCAAAGGCCGTCTGAATGATTTCAGACGGCCTTTTTTTGCTTACAAATAATTCAAATGTTTTCAAACGAGTAAATTTCCTTTTCTAAAAAGCACTTGTCAAAATCAGCGTTTGAAACTAAAATTCACAGCTTATCGAGTCGGAGTGTGGCGCAGTCTGGTAGCGCACTTGCATGGGGTGCAAGGGGTCGAAGGTTCGAATCCTTTCACTCCGACCAAAAAATTGGAAAGAGCCGTTTTAAAAACGACTCTTTTTTCGTTTGGATGATTTATCTGAATAATGTGTCCGAATGGATTTTAAAACTTAATACCAATGGCGTCTGAAACAAAACCTGCTTTCTCAAAGCAGGTTTTGTTGTTTCTAAAGCAGGACTATTCGGTACTATCTTTCAGCGTGTCTCTATAAGTATAAAGATAAGATGCGCCGACAAAGGATGCGCCACCGATGACATTGCCCAGGAATACGGGAATCATGTTGAAGAAAAACTGCCCCCATGTGATGTTTGCACCTGCCAAAATACCCGCTGGGATAACGAACATATTGGCGACAAGGTGTTGGAAGCCGTTTAATACGAAAATCATGACGGGGAACCAAATGGCCAGCATTCGTCCAGTTGTGTTTTTAGCGGCAAAATGCAGCCACGCGCCCATGCAGACCATCCAGTTACATGCGACTGCCGATACAAAAGCGCGGCCGAAATCCATATGGACTTTTGCTTCCGCCACAGCAATGGTTTTTTCTGCCACGCTGCCTTCAATCATGCCGACATAGTATCCAAGGAAAAAAGCCATTGCCAGCGTGCCTACCAAATTGCCCATGCAGACGATAACCCAGTTGCGCAGCAGCATTTTGGAGGAAATCCGTCCGGCCAATCTGCCTAAAGACATAATCATCATATTGCTGGTTACCAGCTCGCCACCGCCAAGCAGGATACAAATCAAAGCGATTGGGAACACGGCGGCACCGAGTAAAGTCGCAACTCCGCCCCATTCGTGCGGAATGCCGCTGACTACTTTTAAATAGGCAAGATAACCGAAGCCGATGTATCCGCCGGCCAAAACGCTTAAGATTGCCAGTGTAGGGATGCTGGATTGTGCTTTGGCGCAGCTTTTGTCGAGAACAACCTGTAAAATTTCCTGTGGGTATAAATCGCGCGAAGCCATGATGTTCCTTAAAGTGGGTTGAGGAGGAAACGCCGTTTCAAAAGTGGCGCAAACTGTCGCGGTAGGGCAGTGTTATAGGAAGCCGGTGTATGGTCTTTGTCTTATCAATCAGCCTGAATTAAACCTAAAAAACAGATACTTCGCCTTGCTTTAGCTCAAAAGAAATATTATTACATTTTGCTTCTGTATTAAAAAAGGCCGTCTGAACGTTGAGGTTTCAGACGGCCTTGTTTTGAATTTTTAAACTTACAAATGTGCCAGCTTTGCATTGCCTTCGCGAGGAATAGGGCGCGGATTGCCTTGTGAATCGATGGCGACGTAAGTGAACACGGCTTCGGTGACCAGTTGACGGTCTTCCGTTACCATATCGTTCATCAAAGTCTTCACCCACACTTCGATTTTCAGTTGCAAAGAAGTATTGCCTACTCGGACGCAATGACCGTAGCAGCACACGACGTTGCCGACCTTTACCGGTCTGATGAAATTCATTTCTTGAACAGCCACGGTTACAATTCGTCCCTGTGCGATTTCTGCCGCCAAAATACCGCCGCCCAGATCCATTTGCGACATAATCCAGCCGCCGAAGATATCCTGATTAGGATTGGTATCACGCGGCATGGCTACCGTACGCAATAAAAGTTGTCCTTCGGGTGCAGCATGTGTTTGTTTGTTGTCAGACATAAATAATCCTGTCAAAAAAGTGGTATTTTACGCCATTTATGGCGCCAAACCTATGTAGGCCGTCTGAAAAATCAGAAGGCAAAGTGTTACAATCAACATATTCATCAGACAAAGGAGAAAGCTCATGCATCCGATTCAAGAACCACGAAATAGCGGCCTTTTGCGCGTATCCGACATTCACGAGATCTACTGGGAAGAATCAGGCAATCCTGATGGCCACCCCGTGATTTTCCTGCATGGCGGCCCCGGAGCAGGCGCATCACCTGCCTGTCGCGGCTTTTTCAATCCAGAGCATTTCCGCATCGTTATTATCGACCAACGCGGTTGCGGACGTTCCAAACCCTATGCCTGTATCGAAGACAATACCACATGGGATTTGGTTGCCGATATTGAAAAAGTGCGCGAAATGCTCGGTATTCAAAAATGGCTGGTTTTCGGCGGCTCATGGGGCAGCACCTTGTCGCTGACTTATGCCGAAACCCATCCCGATCGCGTCAGCGGCTTAGTTTTGCGCGGTATTTTCCTGTGCAGGCCGTCTGAAATGGCATGGTTGAACGAAGCAGGCGGCGTAAGCCAAATTTATCCGGCCCAATGGCAAAAATTCATTGCCCCCGTGGCCGAAAACAAACGCCAAGCCCTAATTAAAGCCTACCATGAAATGCTGTTTAGCGAAGATGAAGCCACACGCCTCAAAGCAGCCAAATCATGGGCAGACTGGGAAAGCTACCTTATTCAGTTTGAACCTAAAGACGTGGATGAAGATCCGCAAGCCTCCCTTGCCATCGCAAGAATGGAAAACCATTACTTCGTGAACGAAGGCTGGTTGCAGGGCGATAAAGCCATCTTGGCAAATATCGACAAAATCCGCCATATCCCAACCATCATCGTCCAAGGCCGCTACGACCTATGCACCCCGATGCAAAGCGCGTGGGAGCTCTCGCAAGCCTTCCCTGAAGCGGAATTGAGAATCGTCCAAGCAGGCCATTCTTCTTTTGATCCTTTGCTTTCCGAGGCTTTAGTGAAAGCAGTAGAGGATATTAGAAGCAAGTTATAAAGATTAATAAATGACAATGCCGTCTGAAAAAGTTTCAGACGGCATTTTTTCTATTTACATATTAAATTTAATATCATATTATCATTGCATATGTATCAATTTGAATTTTTTAGAATTTCAATATGAAACCCCTAATTTACTACGCCCATTCCGCGCAAGATAAACTCGGCAATCTCTTGCCTTACGAACATTGGCAAACCTTGCAAAGCCATTCGGTAAATGTTGGCGAAATGGCGGCGGAGTTTGCGCGAGTATTCGGGGCGCAGGAACAGGCCTGCCAGACGGGACAGCTGCATGACTTAGGGAAATATTCAGAAGCCTTTAACCGCCGATTGCATGGCGGCGCATCAGTCGATCATGCTACCGCCGGAGCCAAAATTGCCGTTGAGCTTTGGGGAAATGTTATCGGTAAGTTAATGGCGTTTTGCATTGCGGGGCATCATGCAGGGTTGGCTAATGGATGTGGTGAGGGCGATAACCGCAGTACTTTGAAACAGCGTCTAGCTTTGCAATTTGGCGAAGATATTCCCGCTCTCGATAATCTGTGGCAACAAGAAATCAAGCTCCCTCAAGCCCTGTCCGCACCGCTACTCAAAGCCGACGCGCATCATCCTTTTTTCTCCTACGCCTTCTTCACCCGAATGCTCTATTCCTGCTTGGTGGATGCCGATTATCTCGACACCGAAGCCTTTTATTCAAACCTAGAAAACAAAGCCGTCGAGCGAGGCGGTTATCCCGATTTAAACGCCTTACAACACAATTTCAATCAATTCATCAACGATTTCAGACGACGTATCGCTCAAACTCCAAAGAAAACCGAAGCCGAAAAACGCAATGCCGCTTTAAACCGCCTACGCAGTGAAATTCTCGATTACGCCGTAGAACAAGCGACACAAGCGCAAGGGCTGTTCACGCTCACGGTGCCTACCGGTGGCGGAAAAACTTTCACTTCCATGGCATTCGCACTGGAACACGCCAAACATCACGGCATGCGTCGCGTGATTTACGTCATCCCTTTCACCAGCATCATCGAACAAAATGCCGCCGAATTCCGCAAAGCCTTTGGCGAATTGGGCGAACAAGCCGTGCTGGAACACCACAGTACCTTCGACGACGGCAAACTGCAAAATGAGGCCACCAAAGACAAATTGCGCCTTGCCTCGGAAAACTGGGATGCGCCGATTATCGTGACCACCGCCGTGCAATTCTTCGAATCCCTCTTTGCCGACCGCTCCTCGCGCTGCCGCAAACTGCACAACATCGCAGGCTCCGTCATCATCCTCGACGAAGCGCAAATGCTGCCGCTCAATCTTTTGCTGCCCATCATGCAAGCCATCAAAGAATTGGCGCAAAACTACCGCTGCAGCATCGTCATGTGCACCGCCACCCAGCCAGCCGTGCAAGCCGAAAACGGCTTCTATCGCGGCTTTGAAAACGTGCGCGAAATTGCCCCAAAACCGACCGCACTTTTCGACAGACTGCGCCGCACCACCGTGCAACACATCGGCACACAAACCGACGCCGACCTGCTCGCCAAATTTGCCGAACACCCGCAAATGCTCGTCATCGTCAATAACCGTCGCCATGCCCGCAGCCTATACGACCAAGCCAAACACCTTGACGGCACGTTCCACCTGACTACCTTAATGTGCGCCAAACACCGCAGCCAAAAGCTCGATGAAATCCGAGACCGTCTGAAAAAGGGCGAACCCTGCCGCGTCATCGCCACCTCTTTAATTGAAGCCGGCGTTGATGTGGATTTTCCGCTGGTGATGCGCGCCGAAGCAGGTTTAGACAGCGTTGCGCAAGCTGCCGGACGCTGTAACCGCGAAGGCAAAAGGCCGTCTGAAAACAGCTTTGTCTGGATATTTGCGCCCGAAGAACAATGGAAAGCCCCACCTGAACTTGCCGCCCAAGCCGCCGTTATGCGCCTGACCGCCGACAGCTTTTCAGACGACCTCTTATCCACCCAAGCCGTCGCCGCCTATTTCGCTGAGCTTTATCAATTAAAAGGCAGCGAACTGGACAATAAAAAAATCCTGAAAATGCACAACGATACAGGGCAAAGCCTCGATTTCCCATTCCAAACCATCGCTGACAAGTTCCGCATGATTGAAAGCCATATGCAGCCGCTGATTATTCCGTTCGATGTTGATGCCGAAAACCTCATTAGCAGCCTGCACCACGCCGACCACATCGGCGGACTCTTACGCAAACTGCAACCCTATACCGTCCAAATCCCCGAAAAAGCCCTCGCCGCCTTGTATAAAGCAGGGCGTATCGAACCGATTAACGAGAAAAACTTCGGCAAACAGTTTTATATGCTGATTGGGCTGGATTTGTATGATGACGTGGCGGGGCTGAGTTGGGAGGATACTAATTTTATAAAAGAGGAGGGCTTGATATTTTAAGTTTAGATTTTTTATTTAACTTCCCTAGAAGTTGATTGCTGAGGGCGGGAATAATATGTTCCGCAATATTATCTATAACCTTAAGGAAACGTTATGAACCAAACTTTGTTAGATATTAAAAATGAATTAAATAACATCATTAAAGAATTAGAATCTTCTGTTTCTAGTGATGAGGCTTTTAATTACGCTCACGACCACTGGGCACTCCCCGGAATAACAAAAGCTGAGTTAATTACAGAAACGAAGAATCTAATCTCTCTTATCGATAACAAAGGTAGTGATGAAATTGATGATAAAAATGGAACTTTAGCACGATATTTAAAAGCACTAGATTTTTTAAAATCTCATACTGTACCTGAAATCTGGCAAAGTCCGTATGAAGCTGTTCCCGCTTACATCATTACAATTCATGCTTTAAAGACAGCCTTAGAACCTTTTTTAATTAAAGATGACAGTAAAGAGTTAGCTATTCAATTAAGAAACCAAAGAAGAAGAGTCCGAAGTTTAGAAGCCAGTCTGAATGAACTTGAGCCTAGAACATCCCCATTAAAGGATATGGTTTCCAGTATAGAACAAGCTCATGAAACAGCAGAGCAATTACCTACAGATTTGGCATCCTTAAAGGAAGCTAGGGAGACTATCGGTAAATTAGTAACTGAATCTACTGCAGATAAAGCGGCAGCTTTATCTGCTAAAACTGAAATTGAAAAACTTCAAGCAGAATTAAAAGATGCTTCTAAAGAAGCCAAAGATATATTAGAAGAATGTAAAAGTACCTATGCTGCAGCTACAAGTGTGGGGTTAGCAGCGGCCTTTTCCGAACGCTCTGATAGTTTATCTAAATCTATGTGGGTATGGGTTGGTGGATTGGTTTTATCGCTTGGTGCAGGTGGTTACTTTGGATCAGTTCAATTACAAAAGTTACTAGAGTTAATGGCACAGAAGGATATTTCTAGTTTAAGTATGTCTATCAATTTCATTATGGCAATTTTGTCAATTGGTGCACCAATATGGTTCTCTTGGTTGGCAACCAAACAAATTGGGCAACGGTTTAAATTATCGGAAGATTACGCCTTTAAAGCCTCTGTTTCTCGTGCTTATGAAGGTTTCCGTAAAGAAACTACGAGATTCGATAAAGAAATGGAAGCTAAATTGCTTAGTTCTGCTTTAACTCGATTAGATGAATTACCTTTACGCTTGGTTGAAGCTGAAAATCATGGGAGTCCTTGGCATGAGTTAGCTTCATCAAATATTGTTAAACAAGCCATGTCTAAAATTCCAAGTTTTCCAGATAACGTGAAGGAACTTGCAAGAAATGCGATGAATAAGGAGCAAGAATCAACTAAGGTTGCTCAGGTAACAAATAAGAACGTGCCAAGAAAAAATGATGATTCATCAGATGAAGACGATGTTTAATTGATAACAGAAAAGTGCGGTCAGTTTTTCCGTTGTTTTTTAGGTCGTCTGAAAACTTTTCGCACTTAACCGTGCGTGGATTGAAACTAAAGTAGTTAGATTAGTCAGCTAATCCGCCCCTTCTTTGTGAAGGGGCGTGTGTACAAAAAGGAGAACCAAATGAACCAAATCCGCCTACACATTTGGGGCGATTATGCCTGTTTTACCCGTCCGGAGATGAAGGTGGAGCGGGTATCTTATGATGTCATCACGCCGTCGGCGGCGCGCGGGATTTTGGCGGCGGTGCATTGGAAGCCGGCGATTCGGTGGGTGATTGACCGGATTTATGTGTTGAAACCGATTCGGTTTGAGTCGGTGCGGCGCAATGAGTTGGGCGGCAAGATTTCGGCGGGTAAGGTTAGCGGTGCGATGAAGCGTAAAAGCGTTGCCGATTTATATACGCTGATTGAAGACGACCGCCAGCAGCGCGCGGCGACGGTGCTTAAAGACGTGGCTTATGTGATTGAAGCCCATGCGGTGCTGACGGCAAAAGCGGGGGCGGATGAGACCGTTACCAAGCATATTGAGATGTTCAAACGTCGTGCGAAAAAGGGGCAATGCTTTCAGCAGCCTTGTTTGGGCGTGCGTGAATTTCCTGCCGATTTTGCGTTGATTGACGAGGGCGAACCGCTGCCGCTGTCGGCGTTATCGGAAAGCGAGGCAAACCGCGATTTGGGCTGGATGTTGCATGATATTGATTTTGACCACGGCAACACGCCGCATTTTTTCCGCGCGCAAATGAAAGACGGCGTGATTGATGTGCCGCCGTTTTACGCCGAGGAGGTAAAAGCATGATTCTTGCATCCCTTGCCCGCTATTACCGCCGTTTGGCAGCGGAAACCGATGAAATGGGCAACCCGAAAGTGCCGCCTTATGGCTTTAGCGAGGAGAAAATCGGCTGGATTTTGGTGTTGGATAAAGAAGGCCGTCTGAAAACCGTTGTGCCGAATCTGACTGCCGATAAAAAGCCGCAGCCGAAGCTGATGAGCGTGCCGCGCCCTGAAAAACGCACATCGGGCATCAAGCCGAATTTTTTGTGGGATAAAACTGCTTATACGCTCGGCGTGGAAGCCAATAAAAACAAAGCTGAAGTCAAAGAAAAACCGTTTACGTCGTCTGAAAAAACCTTTGAAGCCTTTAAGCAATACCATCTTGCTTTACTGCAAAACAGCGACGATGAAGACTTGCAAGCCTTGTGTCGTTTTCTGCAAAACTGGCTACCTGAAAATTTCGCTGCTGAAAATCTGCCTGCCGAAATGCTGGATGCCAACATCGCATTTTCTCTTGAAAAACCAACCGCACTTATCCATAAACGCGAAGCTGCGCAAAGCTTGTGGGCAGGCTGCCTGAAAAGCGATGAAGCGCTCGAAGGCCTGTGCCTGATTAGTGGCGATACTGCCCCAATTGCAAGGCTGCATCCGGCGATTAAAGGCGTGTTTGGCGGGCAAAGCTCCGGCGGCTCGATTATCTCATTCAACAAAGAAGCCTTTGTCTCTTTCGGCAAGGAGCAAGGCGCAAATGCGCCTGTTTCCGAACAATCCGCGTTTGCCTACACCACTGCACTGAACTATCTGTTGCGCCAACGTAATCAAGAAGCGAATAATCACTGCCTGACCATTGGCGATACCAGCACGGTCTTTTGGGCGGAAGCGGACGATAGCACAACTGCGCAGGCTGCCGAGGGCTTCTTCGCGCAAGTGTTCACGCCGCCGGATGATGAACAAGAAAGCGCCAAAGTTTTCAAAGTGTTAGAACAAATGGGTAAAGGTCGTCCGCTGCAAGAAATTGCGCCCGAACTCTCTCCCAATACCCGTTTTTATATCTTAGGGCTTGCCCCTAATGCCGCTCGGATTTCTGTTCGGTTTTGGCTGGACACAACGTTTGGGCAGTTGGCGGAAAATTTGGCGCAGCATTGGCAAGATTTAGCCCTTGAGCCTTGCGCGTGGAAAACGCCGCCGTCTATTTGGCGACTTTTATTGCAAACTGCCGTGCTGGGCAAAAGCGAAAATATCTCGCCTGTGTTGGCTGGTGAAATGACCCGCGCCGTGATTTGCGGCACGCCGTATCCTTTAAGTTTGCTGTCGCAACTGATTACCCGAATCCGCGCCGACGGCGATGTGAACGGCTTGCGCGTGGCAATGATGAAAGCCGTATTAGAGCGGCGTTTTAGAAAAGGTTTTATCGAAGAAGGAGTTCCTATGAGTTTGAACAATGAAAGCCCGAATCGCGCCTATCTTTTAGGGCGGCTGTTTGCCGTGTTGGAGCGCATCCAATATCAGGCGTTGGGCGAATTAAATGCCGGCATTGCCGACCGCTATTACGGCTCTGCATCCGCCGTGCCGTTTTCCATTTTTCCGCGTCTTTTGTCGGGTGCAAAACACCATTTGTCGCGCTTGCGTAAAGATAAAGCCGGCATGGCGGTGAATTTGGATAAAGATTTGGGCGAAATCATTGCCAAACTGCCCGAAACCTTTCCGCGCCATTTGAGCATTGACGAGCAAGGCCGCTTTGCCATCGGCTATTACCATCAAAAACAAAGCTATTTTGCTAAAAAAGAAACCGCTGAAACTATTGAAAACTAAGGAGCCAGAAAATGTCTGCCATTCAAAACCGCTATGAATTTGTTTACTTTTTTGATGTAACCAACGGCAACCCCAACGGTGATCCCGATGCGGGCAATATGCCGCGCCTCGATCCCGAATCCAGCAAAGGCTTGGTCACTGACGTCTGCTTAAAACGCAAAATCCGTAATTTTGTGGAAATCAGCAGCGAAAATGAAGCCGGTTACGAAATCTACGTCAAAGAAAAAAG
Source organism: Neisseria sp. P0009.S010 (assembly GCF_051958545.1). Lineage (NCBI taxonomy): Bacteria > Pseudomonadati > Pseudomonadota > Betaproteobacteria > Neisseriales > Neisseriaceae > Neisseria > Neisseria sp. P0009.S010. The sequence goes on along the minus strand of NZ_JBQCVH010000003.1, from coordinate 238,809 downwards.
CGTGTTAAACCTGCAAAACAAACGCGCTTATGAGGCTTTAGGGATTGAACCAAATACTAAAGAAAAAAAACTGCCAAAAGACGAAGCCAAAGCCCGCGACATTACCGCTTGGATGTGTAAAAACTTCTTTGATATCCGCACTTTCGGCGCGGTGATGACCACCGAAGTCAACAGCGGACAAGTGCGCGGTCCGGTGCAACTGGCATTTGCCCAATCCATCGACCCGATTGTGCCGCTGGAAGTTTCCATCACCCGCATGGCGGTAACCAACGAAAAAGACTTGGAAAAAGAACGCACTATGGGGCGAAAATACATCGTCCCTTATGCGCTCTACCGCGTGCACGGCTTTATCTCCGCCAACCTTGCCGCCAAAACCGGTTTTTCAGACGACGACTTAGCCAAACTCTGGCAAGCCCTGACGCTGATGTTTGAACACGACCGCTCCGCAGCCCGTGGCGAAATGGCGGCGCGCAAACTGATCGTTTTCAAACACGACAGCGCACTCGGCAGCCAGCCTGCACATAAATTGTTTGATGCCGTGAAAGTTGAACGCGTAAACGGCGAATCAGGTACGCCCGCAAGCAGTTTTGGCGATTACAAAATCAGCGTGGTTTCAGACGGCCTGAATAGCGTGAGTGTAGAAGAATATTTGTAAAAATGTCTGAAAAGATGACCGCTTGTATTGCAGAAGCAGAAAAGGAGAATCAGGACACGCGCCTGATTCCCCTTTCCGCCCTGCAACACTATGCCTTTTGCCCGCGCCAATGTGCGTTGATTCACAACGAGCAGGCGTGGGCGGAGAACTATTTGACCGCGCAGGGTAAGGCGCTGCATGAGCGGGTGGATTCTGGCGAACCGGAAACGCGCAAGGGCGTGCGCTTTGAGCGGACGGTGCATGTTTCGGCGGAGAAGTTGGGCATCAGCGGCGTGCTGGATTTGGTGGAAGTGGATACGAAAACAGGCCGTCTGAAACCCGTGGAATACAAACGCGGCAAACCCAAACCCGACCCAATGGACGAAATCCAGCTTTGCGCCCAAGGCTTGTGCTTGGAAGAAATGACGGGACAAACCATCTTCGAGGGCGCGCTGTGGTATATGCAAACTCGCCACCGCGTCCCCGTCGTGTTTTCAGACGACCTGCGCGCCCAAACCCTTGCCACCATCGCTGCCGTGCGCGAACTTTTAAACAGCTATCAAACCCCGCCACCCGACTACGGCAAACGCTGCAAAGCCTGCTCACTGGTGGAGATTTGCCAGCCGGAGTTGCTGGGGAAACGGGATAGGAGTGTGGGGTATGTGGAGGGGTTGTTTGGGGAGTGATGCTTAATTAGGAATTTTTACAGAATAGAATAAAGGATAATTAATTATGGTTAATAAAAATATGATAAAGAGTAAAAAAGTATTTCGGTTTGAAGATGGTGAGATAAATTTTAAAGCTGAGAAATTTTTATTTAAATTGGAAGTTGATAATACTATTTCCGTAGCGAATCATATACAATTTCATCCAGTTAGATCTTATAAACACAGTTTAAAACAAGTGCTTAGACCCATAGAGGGAGTAGCTGATTTGTTCATTGGTTGCATAGAAGAAAAATTTAATAATTACGATGATGAAATGAATGAGGCATTAATTGAGCTTGTTGAGAATATGTTACACAATATAATATCCCATGTTGATACATGTAAAAACATTATAAAACAATTAAGTGGCGAAATGAAAAGTAATGATATTCAAAATGAGTTTTTAAATAGTATAGAATCATATAGATCTTTTTTTGCAAAGCAAATTAATTTAGTTAAGCATAATAGTCGATTCATTAGGATAATAAGAGGACGTGATGAAAAAGAGGAAGGAAATTTTGTTATTGGGTATTATATAGAAGGAAAGCATGAGTTAGTGGATTCTGAAAACTCAACCAAAGGTGCTGTAGGGCCGGATCCTAACGTACATGAATTATATATGGGTAGAACAACTGCGTTTTCTTTAAATAAACATCTGAGGTTAATTATATGGTTTTTGCTTTTTATATCACAAAACTTATATGATTCAATAAAAAAGATTGAGTCACTAAAAACCATTCGTTGTTCTAAAAAAAATAATAATTTTATAAATATTTATCCATTAGTGAAAAAAATTATGAAAATACCTCAGTGCTATTTTCCAGATGAAGTAAATATTAGTAAGTTTGATGCTCCATATATAAATAAAGTTAAAAATAACATAAATATAGGGAATGTTATTTCTGAATATAGTTTAGATTTAATTACTCTACCATCATTTAAGATAACTTATTCAATTAGTCTAGATAATGAACATATATTTTTAATTCCTTATCTAATGAAATAAGTATTCAGCTGCATGCTGACTATTTGTGTATGGCAATTGTTTGATATTTAGATTATTTAAAATCATTACTGCAATTTTGAAAATGTCGGATTCAAGAGTCTGACCTACCATTTTTCAGGTGGATCAACCCTGTTAAATACCCAAAAAAGTGCGGTTAAACCCCAAGGAGTCCCCCATGCGCAAACTACAAAACACGCTCTACATCACCACCCAAGGCAGTTATCTGCATAAGGAGCGGGAGACGCTGGTGGTGGAGCAGGATCGTAAGAAAGTAGCGCAGTTGCCGGTGCATTCCATCGGGCATATTTTCTGTTTTGGGAATGTGCTGGTGTCGCCTTTTCTGCTGGGGTTTTGCGGTGAAAATAATGTGAATTTGGCGTTTTTTACCGAAAACGGACGTTTCTTGGGGCGGCTTCAGGGGCGGCAGAGCGGCAATGTGCTGCTGCGTCGGGCGCAGTATCGGGTGTCGGAGCAAAATCCTGTGCCGATTGCACGCAATATCATTGCGGCGAAGATTCAGGCGAGTAAACGGGTGCTTCAGCGGCAGATTCGCAATTACGGCGAGAATGCGGCGATTCAAAGTGCAGTCGATGCTTTGAACATTTCGCTGCGGCAGTTGAAGGGCGCGGCGGAGCTGGACGTGGTGCGTGGTATTGAGGGCGATGCGGCGGCGCGTTATTTCGGCGTGTTCGGGCAGCTTTTGAGCGAAAAAAGCGGCTTTTCTTTTGACGGGCGTAACCGCCGTCCACCCAGAGACGGGGTGAATGCGCTGTTGTCGTTTGTGTACAGTCTGTTGGGCAAGGACATCAGCGGCGCGCTGCAAGGCGTGGGGCTAGACCCGCAGGTGGGCTTTCTACACGCCGACCGACCGGGGCGCGACAGTTTGGCGCAGGATATTTTGGAAGAATTCCGCGCGTGGTGGGCGGACAGGTTGGTGTTGTCACTGATTAATCGCGGGCAAATAAAACCACAGGATTTTGTTGCCGAGGCAAGCGGCGCGGTAAGCTTAAAAGCAGAGGCGCGTAAGCTGTTGTTCCAAGCTTTGCAGGCGAAAAAGCAGGAGAAAATCGTTCATCCGTTTTTGGGCGAGGAAGTGGAAATCGGGCTGCTGCCGTATATTCAGGCGATGCTGTTGGCGCGGCACTTGCGAGGAGATTTGGCGGAATATCCGCCGTTTTTGATGAGATAGGTTTGCAGGCCGTCTGAAAACGGATCGGATATTTTCAGACGGCCTTTAAAGCAGCCTGTATATGGGAATACAAAATGCTAATGCTGATTACTTACGATATTTCGTTGGAAGACGCGGACGGACAGGCAAGGCTACGGCGCGTGGCGAAATTGTGTTTGGACTACGGCGTGCGCGTGCAGTATTCGGTGTTCGAATGCGACATCGCGCCCGACCAGTGGGTTGTTTTAAAAGACAAACTCTTGAAAATCTACAACCCTGAAACCGACAGTCTGCGTTTTTACCATTTAGGCAGCAAATGGAGGCGGAAAGTAGAACACCACGGCGCAAGACCGGCAGTAGATGTGTTTAAGGATACGTTGATTGTGTGAATCGCCAACCTGCGGTTCTCATGAAAATGCGGCAGGGTTGGCGAACTGGGATTGTTCTTTAACAATCAGGATATTGCGAATACGGACGCAACGGAAAAGGCTGTGTTATACTCGCATTTCTGCTTTTCTTGGGAGCTTAGCGAAATTGGTGCTGTGAAACCTGATGGAGCAAGGCTTTTGAGAGAGGCCCCAGCCGCCTTCGGGCTGCTGTGTGTTGAAACTTGGTATAAATGTGTTACAAACCTTGATAATCCCCCAGCCGCCTTCGGGCTGCTGTGTGTTGAAACTTGGTATAAGTGTGTAACGAGCCTGGATAATCCCCCAGCCGCCTTCGGGCTGCTGTGTGTTGAAACTTGGTATAAGTGTGTAACGAGCCTGGATAATCCCGCCCAGCCGCCTTCGGGCTGCTGTGTGTTGAAACCAAAATGGTGCAAAGGTCGGCAGTTAAGAGATATCCAGCCGCCTTCGGGCTGCTGTGTGTTGAAACATTGGAGATTCTCCTTACTCATAATTTCACTTACCCAGCCGCCTTCGGGCTGCTGTGTGTTGAAACCATAAAAACGCAGAGCGGTTCATAGCTGATTTGTCCAGCCGCCTTCGGGCTGCTGTGTGTTGAAACTATAAAAGCTGTTACCAACTTGGCCCGGATAACGCCAGCCGCCTTCGGGCTGCTGTGTGTTGAAACAGCAACAAGATAGCCTGAATACGCATTACAAAAATCCCAGCCGCCTTCGGGCTGCTGTGTGTTGAAACAAATGCTCGAAAGCAGCTTTATCGACTAAGCCGGCCAGCCGCCTTCGGGCTGCTGTGTGTTGAAACACTCAAAAAATTGGTTTGTCAACTCGCTATGGTTTGCCAGCCGCCTTCGGGCTGCTGTGTGTTGAAACAGGCAAAGCAGCATAAGCAGATGTGGCCAGTGACCCAGCCGCCTTCGGGCTGCTGTGTGTTGAAACAAGGTGTGTATGTTTTGAAACGAGATTGCGTACAACCAGCCGCCTTCGGGCTGCTGTGTGTTGAAACAAGTTGCTTCAGTGCTTTGCGTATCAGCAATATAAGCCAGCCGCCTTTAGGCGGCTGTGTGTTGAAACTTAGTATAGGGTTTATACATGCGCAATATATCCCCCCAGCCGCCTTTAGGCGGCTGTGTGTTGAAACTTAATATAGGGTTTATACATGCGCAATATATCCCCCCAGCCGCCTTTAGGCGGCTGTGTGTTGAAACACATAGCCCGCAAACACATTTTTTAAACATTTCCCCAGCCGCCTTTAGGCGGCTGTGTGTTGAAACTCGCCAAACAGTGCGTCCATCGCGCCCAATCGGTCCCAGCCGCCTTTAGGCGGCTGTGTGTTGAAACGGAATCCGCTGATTGATGCGGTGTGTAATGCCGTCCAGCCGCCTTTAGGCGGCTGTGTGTTGAAACGTTGAAAAATCCTGCCAGCTTCTCAAGCTCGTTGACCAGCCGCCTTTAGGCGGCTGTGTGTTGAAACATCCGTGCCGCATCCATGCTTGCTGAAGAAATTTCCAGCCGCCTTTAGGCGGCTGTGTGTTGAAACATTGCTTCTGCCGCGATAGTCTCGCCGTCCGAATCCAGCCGCCTTTAGGCGGCTGTGTGTTGAAACCGTTTAAAAAAGAATGATAAAGAAATTCTCGATTCCAGCCGCCTTTAGGCGGCTGTGTGTTGAAACATTATGGCGGTCAGCGAGAAACAATGCTGGTTGAACCAGCCGCCTTTAGGCGGCTGTGTGTTGAAACTGCTGCCGGTCGGCCGCAACCTCTACAAAGAGTACCAGCCGCCTTTAGGCGGCTGTGTGTTGAAACAAAACATGGGCAGAATTTAAAACATGGGTAGATGCCCAGCCGCCTTTAGGCGGCTGTGTGTTGAAACCATCACAAAATGCAACGGAAAGGATTTGCAACAGGCCAGCCGCCTTTAGGCGGCTGTGTGTTGAAACACATAGCCCGCAAACACATTTTTTAAACATTTCCCAGCCGCCTTTAGGCGGCTGTGTGTTGAAACGGGGGCGGCTAAAGATGAAGAGAAGCGTTTTTAACTGACCAGCCGCCTTTAGGCGGCTGTGTGTTGAAACGGGGCGGAGGAAGGCAGATTTTGCAGTTTCTCCACCCAGCCGCCTTTAGGCGGCTGTGTGTTGAAACGTCATTTAGAGGTAAAGCCAGATATAAAAATGGACCCAGCCGCCTTCAGGCGGCTGTGTGTTGAAACTTGTGATTCCTCTAAAGAACAACCGCAAAAGACAATCAGCCGCCTTCAGGCGGCTGAGTGTTGAAACTTTTAATTGTTGCAGCAAATTAACCAGCTTATAGAGTCAGCCGCCTTCAGGCGGCTGTGTGTTGAAACTTCGCGCATCAGGCGCGTGCCGATGCGCGTGAACCCAGCCACCTTCGGGCGGCTGTGTGTTGAAACCGCAAGGGCGATATGATCGTGATTTCCAACCGTCCAGCCACCTTCAGGTGGCTGTGTGTTGAAACCGCCCATGATGCTAAAGCAACCTTGGAAAAGCTTGACAGCCACCTTCGGGTCGCTGTGTGTTAAAACTCTAGCAGCTACAAACTTTATGCCGACCTATCCCGTCAGCAGCCTTCGGGAGGCTGTGTGTTCAAATATCGTCCAAGCAGGCCGCTCTTCTTTTGATCCTTCGCTTTCCGAGGCCTTAGTGAAAGCAGTAGAGGATATTAGAAGCAAGTTATAAAGGTTAATCAATAACAATGCCGTCTGAAAAAGTTTCAGACGGCATTTTTTCTATTTACATATTAAATTTAATATCATATTATCATTGTATCTGTATCAATTTGAATTTTTTAGAATTTCAATATGAAACCCCTAATTTACTACGTCCATTCCGTCCAATATGAACTCGGCAATCTCTTACCTTACGAACATTGGCAAACCTTATAAAGCGATTCGGTAAATGTTGGCGAAATGGTGGCGGAGTTTGCCCGAGTTTTTGGGGCACAGGAAATTACCTGTTAAACGGGACAGATTCATGACTTAGGGAAATATTCGGAAGCCTTTAATTATCGATTGCATGGCGATCCTTCAGGTGATCATGCTACCGCCGGAGCGAAAATTGCAAAAATGCTTGCTTTAGAGTGGAGGTCAAAGTATAACCTGTGGTTATCTTACTTAGGCTAGATAACTTTATTAATGAATTAAAAGGCAAAAATAATGGAAACGAAACAAACCAATTCAACCATCAAATCGCGTGCGGCGGTGGCATTCGCCCCAAATCAACCCTTACAAATTGTGGAAATCGACGTAGAAATGCCGCACAAAGGCGAGGTGTTAATTCGTAACACGCACACTGGCGTGTGCCACACTGATGCATTTACGTTATCAGGAAGCGATCCGGAAGGCGTATTTCCTGTGGTGCTTGGGCATGAAGGTGCGGGTGTGGTCGTTGCTGTGGGCGAAGGTGTGTCAAGCGTAAAACCGGGTGATCATGTCATTCCTCTTTACACCGCTGAATGTGGCGAATGTGAGTTTTGCCGTTCAGGTAAAACTAACTTGTGCGTCTCAGTGCGTGATACACAAGGTAAAGGTTTAATGCCGGACGGTACGACGCGTTTTTCTTATCAAGGTCAGCCGATCTATCACTATATGGGCTGTTCGACCTTCAGCGAATACTCAGTTGTTGCCGAAGTTTCACTGGCAAAAATCAACCCAGAAGCCAACCACGAACAAGTATGTTTGCTCGGCTGCGGCGTTACTACAGGTATTGGTGCGGTACATAATACGGCAAAAGTGCAAGAAGGCGACTCTGTTGCCGTGTTTGGCTTGGGGGCGATTGGTTTGGCGGTGGTGCAAGGTGCGCGTCAAGCCAAAGCGGGTCGCATTATCGCTATTGATACCAATCCTTCAAAATTCGAGTTGGCAAAAAAGTTCGGTGCAACGGATTGTTTAAATCCGAACGATTACGATAAACCGATCAAAGATGTGTTGTTAGACATCAATAAATGGGGCATTGACCATACCTTTGAATGTATCGGCAATGTAAACGTAATGCGTCAAGCATTAGAAAGTGCGCACCGTGGCTGGGGACAATCCATTATCATCGGCGTAGCGGGTGCGGGACAAGAAATTTCAACTCGTCCGTTTCAGTTGGTAACAGGTCGTGTTTGGAAAGGCACGGCATTTGGTGGCGTGAAAGGTCGCTCTGAACTTCCGAAAATGGTGGAAGATTCAATGAAAGGCGACATCCAGTTGGAACCATTTGTGACCCACACAATGACACTCAATCAAATCAATGAAGCCTTTGAGTTAATGCACGAAGGTAAATCGATCCGCGCTGTTATTCATTACTAAGGTATGCGATGAAACTGATTGAACAACATCAAATTTTTGGTGGTTCGCAACAAGTTTGGGCACATGATGCCCAAACGCTTCAATGCGAAATGAAATTTGCCGTCTATTTGCCGGATAATCCAGAGAATCGACCGCTTGGTGTGATTTATTGGCTTTCCGGCTTAACGTGTACGGAACAAAATTTCATTACCAAATCGGGCTTTCAGCGTTATGCGGCAGAACATCAAGTGATTGTGGTTGCCCCCGATACCAGCCCTCGCGGAGAGCAAGTGCCGAACGATGCTGCTTATGATTTAGGGCAGGGTGCGGGTTTTTATCTTAATGCGACCGAGCAGCCTTGGGCGACGAATTATCAAATGTATGATTATATTTTGAATGAGTTGCCTGGTCTGATTGAGGAAAATTTCTCTACCAACGGCAAACGTTCCATTATGGGACATTCAATGGGCGGACATGGCGCATTGGTATTGGCACTGCGAAACCGGGAACGTTATCAAAGTGTTTCTGCCTTTTCGCCCATTTTGTTGCCAAGTCTCGTGCCTTGGGGGGAGAAAGCCTTTTCTGCCTATTTAGGAAAAGATCGCGAAAAATGGCAGCAATATGATGCCAACTCGCTCATTCAACAAGGCTATAAAGTGCAAGGTATGCGCATTGATCAGGGCTTGGAAGATGAGTTTTTGCCGACACAATTGCGTACCGAAGATTTTATTGAAACCTGTCGTGCGGCAAATCAACCGGCCGATGTGCGCTTCCACAAAGGCTATGATCATAGCTATTACTTCATCGCCAGTTTTATTGGCGAGCATATTGCCTATCATGCGGCATTTTTGAAGTAAACCAAAGAAGTGATTCGTGAATCGACCAAACGTTGGTATGAACGTTAATTTTTTATGTTAACGAAAATAAAAGGCATCGGATTGATGCCTTTTATTTTTTTATAAATGATGAAAAATGATGCTATCAAAATGAGCTAGCTTGCACACTCTATTCAAATATCCCCCCATTCCAGTCCAAACCGTTGCAAATACTTTCTCAATCGGTCGCTGTCATTGACTTTTGCCCTTTCTGTTCGGGAGACGTTGAACAATGCACGACCAGCAGCGGCCATGTTGGGGTGTTTGCGGCATTCATCGATAACGTGTTGCAGTTGTAGTTTGTCGAACAAATCCAATGTGTCCCAATCGACTTTATCGGGGTAGTCTTGTGCTTTTTCAGACGGCCTTTTATGTAGGAGGCCGTCTGAAAAGGGTTCTTCCGACCATAACCATTTGAGGCGTTCGATTTCGGCTTGGACTTGTTCTACCTGTATCCTGCCTTGAGGTGCGAGTGTGGCCAGGCGCATGATGCTGGCGGCGAGGTCGCGGAAGTTGCCGCGCCATGGTGCTTGGTCTGAGTGGGAGAAGTCGAGGTAGGCGGCCAGGGCTTCTTTGTTGAAGCGGGTGGTTCGGCCGAGTTCTTGCGAGGCTAGGGCAAGCTGGTGTTCGACGTTGGGCTCGATGTCTTCGCGACGATTAGCGAGTGCAGGCAGTGGGTAATTCCAGATGTTGATGCGGGCGAACAGGTCTTCGCGGAAGCGTCCGGCGCGGATTTCGTGGCGCAGGTCGCGGTTGGTGCCGGCGATGAGTTGGAAGTCGCTTTTGACTTCGCTGTCGCTGCCGACGGGATAAAAGTGTTTTTCTTCAATGGCTTTGAGCAACATGGCTTGCTCGTCTAAGCCCAATTCTCCGATTTCATCTAAAAATAATACGCCGCCGTCGGCAGTTTTTAGATAGCCTTCACGTTTTTCTGCGGCGCCGGTAAAGGCGCCTTTTTTGTGGCCGAACAGGGCAGATGCCGCGCCGTCGCCGCGAAGGGTGGCGCAGTTTACATCGATAAATGTGCCTTTAATCAGATGGCGCGCTTTTTTCAATTCAAAAATCCTGCGTGCCAACATGGATTTGCCTGCGCCTGTCGGGCCGGAAAGCAGAATGGGGGAAGGGGAGTTGAGTGCGACTTGTTCGATTTCGGCAATCATGCGGTTGAAGGCGGCGTTTTGGGTGGAAATGCCGCTTTTCAGGTAGCGCACTGCATCGTCGCGTACGGCGGCAAGGCGTTCGGCCAGTACATCGTAACGAGCCAAGTCCAAATCGATGATTTCATAACTGCCGACATTGCCGTCCTCCATACTGCGTCTTTGGTTTTTGGGAGGGGCGGTTTGTAACAGTACGCCGGGGATTTGACGCGATTCCACCAATAAAAACAGGCAGATTTGGGCAACGTGTGTACCTGTCGTGATGTGGGTGAGATAGGTTTCTTCTTCTGTATCAAATGGATAGCTCGCCGCCCAATCGTGCAGCTTGGTATAAACCTCGGAGAAGTCCCACGGGTTTGCCAGCTCCATAGGCACGAGATTGACGACTGTGTGCGGCGATACCTGCTGAATATCGGCTTTTACATGATCAGCCAGTTCGCGGTATTTTTCCGCATAAAACAGCTCCATGCGGTCAAGATGAAAATCCTGACGCTGATTCATGGCGACATTCGGCCGCCACTTCTGCCAACGCCCTTGACCGAAACCGCTGTCCAATACCGTACCGAGAAAGCTGACGGCGACTTGTTTTTTAGGGATAGTATTCATGTTTCAGACGGCCTTTAAATTATTTTTTCCAATACAAATTTGCTGTTTATTTAACCGCAAGCATTTGTCCAAATCATCGAATCTCATTATATATCCTTATATATTTTATTTTCTATATAACTATCTATAAATATATTTTTTAGTATTCTACGCTTCTTGTCGATAAAAGCTACTTTAAAATATATTTTCTTTATATTCAATCAATTAAAAATTATTTTTATAAAAATTTTATTCTTGGCACACTGTTGGCTGTGTTGTGAATGTAACGATACAGCAGATGCTTCGGGAAATACAGTTACCGGAGAAAAATTTTCCGTAAATTTAGTTGCTGTGTGGTTACAGGGCGAATGCCAACAAGACTACATTTGGATTAACAGGTTCGAATCCTGTCTCGTCTGATAGACGTTGAACGTCTTGTTTATTTAGTCGCCCACCCTTTTCCAATATGGCAGGCAAATGCCTGGGGAAACTACAACATGGATATCCTTATGTCGCAGGTTCGAGTCCTGTCTCTGTTGTTCCAAATAGCAGAGTAGCTCAGTTGGTAGAGCCAAGGCATGTTTCCCTTAAAAACTTGTTGCGTGCCATATTACTTTTACGGCAGCAGGCGGATGCTTGAAGAGAGTACATTAACTTATCACGTTAAAACCGTTTCTCTTCACTTTTAGCCGCTACGCTGCCACCCATGCAAGGCCGTCTGAAATATTCAGGCGGGCTGATATAAAAACTGTTTTTGGTGCAAACGGCAAATGCCGGAGGAATTAAAGCCTGCTAAGCGCGAGGTCGCGGGTTCGAGTCCCGTCTCTGCCGCCAACTATGGCAGAGTAGTTCAGTGGATAGAGCGCGTAAAAATTTCTCCACTCTTTGTTGCCCAATGTACCACCCCTTATGGGCGAATGCCATTAGGATTACATTCCTTCCTTGCTACAAACCCGAATGATCCTAATTAAACTGGTCGCCCTACGGCAGTAGGCGGATGCCCGGAAGAGAATACATTAGCTTTCAGTTAAAAACGCTTCTCTTCATCTTTAGCCGCCACACTGCCACCCATTCAAGGCCGTCTGAAAAACAAAGCTAAAACAAGTTCAGACGGCCTCAAACCAACAATATGAAAGAAAATGAAAATGGCTAATACTACCTTGTTTCAATCGATTAAAAACCGTTTTACTAAAACCGATACCTATAATGAAGCCGGCGGCATCGCCTACACGCTGACGTCCAAACAACAGCTGGCCCAACTTGCCGCTACCGGTTGTCTGAACAATACCTACTATGCCGATGCCCAAAGTCAGCTTGACCAAGTGTTGAAATTGGCAGAAAGCCTGGATGCCGAGTTTATCGCCAAAACTGCCGTATATGCCCGTCAAAAAGGTTTGATGAAAGATATGCCTGCGCTGTTGCTTGCCGTGTTGGCGCAAAAAGACGTGAACATGCTCGCCCGCGTATTCGACCAAGTAGTGGACAACGGTAAAATGTTGCGTAACTTCGCACAAATTATCCGTAGCGGAGCAGTCGGCAGAAAATCTTTCGGCAACCGTCCGAAAAAGCTGATGCAGACTTGGCTTTTGACTGCCACCGAAAAACAACTGTTGAACGCCGCCATCGGCAATTCGCCGTCGCTGGCAGACGTGGTCAAAATGGTGCACCCCAAACCGCGAGAGGCATGGCGTGCCGCATGGTTTGCATGGCTGATCGGCAAACCTTACGATCGCGAAGCATTGTCGCCCATTACCCGTGCTTTTGAAGATTACAAACAAAGCCGAGAAGGCGAATTGCCCAACGTTCCTTTCCAAATGCTTACAGCTTTAGACTTGAACTGCGGTGACTGGGCGCAAATCGCCCGCAACGGCTCATGGCAGCAGGTTCGCCAAAACCTGAACACTTTCCTGCGCCATGAAGTATTTGCCAAAAGCAAAAACATCAAAATGGTGGCAGAAAAACTGCGTGACGAAACCGCCATTGCCCGCGCCCGCGTCCTGCCTTACCAATTGCTGACCGCGTATCAGGCAACATCTGACCAAATGCCGTTTGAAATCCGCGAAGCCCTGCAAGATGCGATGGAAACTGCCGTACAAAACGTACCGGCAATCCAAGGCAAAGTCGTGGTTTGCCCGGATGTATCCGGCTCCATGCACAGCCCGGTTACCGGCTATCGCGGCAGTGCGTCCACCAAAACCCGCTGCATCGACATTGCCGCACTTGTGTCCGCTGCCATGTTGCGTACTAATCCGCAAGCCCGCGTGATACCGTTTGAGCAAATCACGGTAAACGTGAAGCTCAACCCACGCGACAGCATCATGACCAACGCCGAAAAACTCGCCAATATCGGTGGAGGCGGAACAGCATGTAGCGCACCGCTTGCCATGTTGAACCGTGAAAAAGCTGAAGTGGATTTGGTCGTCATCGTGTCAGACAACGAAAGTTGGGCAGATGACAGCCAACGATGGGGTGGTAAAACCAGTCTGATGAAAGAATGGGACATCCTGAAAAAACGCTGTCCCGAAGCCAAACTCGTTTGCCTGGATATCCAGCCTTACACCAAGGCTCAAGCACGAAACCGTCACGATATCTTGAACATCGGCGGCTTCTCCGACCAAGTGTTTGCCCTGATTGGTTCCTTTGCCGAACGAGGTATGGGTACAGATTTCTGGGTAGATGAGATTGAGAAAACGCCGCTGGCAGCTGTGAACTGAAGCTAAGGCCGTCTGAAAAAAGGGTAGAAATATTTTTTCAGACGGCCTATTTATTCAGGACAAGCTGAGAACAAGAATAAGGAAACAAAATGCAAAAATTTATCTTAATACGCGGTCATCAGGGTTCGGGAAAATCGACTTTTGCCGAACAAAAAGCCGCCGAATTTAAAGCGCAGTATCAGGATGCGGAAGTTGTCCGTATTGAAAACGATTTGTTTATTACCGATGAATACGGTGAATATCGTTGGTCGGGCGAAGCGGTGGATAAGGCGCAGAAATGCGGCAATGCCTTGATGACTGAAACCTTGAGACTTGGACGCCAAAATCCGAATCGAAATATTTTGATCATTAATTCCAATACCAACCAAAAAGCTTCGCGTTGCCGCCATTTGTTGGATTTGGCGAAAAAAAGCGGTTTTGAAACAGAAATCTACCGTATGCACAATTTCTATCCCAACCTGCACGGTGTGAAAGAGCATGACGTGTTGGCGGCTTATATCAAGTTGAACCAAAACCGCGTGGCAAACGAAATCCACGTCGATGCCGAGCAGCCGGCAAATGCGGAGCAGTTAGAAAAAATCGAACAGATGCAGGCTGTCGAGCATAAGCCGCTGGTGTTTGATGAGGCGCAGCAAACCTTTGTGACCGATCACTATCTGCAACACAGCAGCCGTAATTTTACAGCCAAAGCATCCAAGCGTTATCCCGAATTGCGCGTGTTGAAATACGCCCGCAGCGTGTTCTATAACAAACGCTTTGATGATGCGTTGCTGGAAATGCGCGGTTTGATTATCGATGCGCATAATCGAATCATCGTGCGCCCGTTTAAAAAAGTGTTCAATTATTCGGAACGTATTGCCAAAGGCAGCCGCTATCCGATACGAATTAGTGACGAGAGGCTGGTGGACGCGGTGGTGAAAGTAAACGGCTTCCTCGGCTGCTGCACTTTCGTCTCGCTTTCAGACGGCCATCCGTCTCATGGCGCGACGTTTGACGGCAAAGTGCTGTATTCGACTACCGGTTCGCTCGATAGCGCGTTCGCGGACATGACCGCCGCACACTGCGCGCAATACGAAACCCTGTTCCGCGCTTATCCGAACCATACTTTTTTGTTTGAAATCACAGACGCGAAAGACGTACACATCATCCGCGAAGAACTGGGGGAAACCTTAATCGGCTGCATTGATGTGGCGACCGGTCGTCAGTTTAGCGAAGCGGAATTGGACGAAATCGGCAAACAATACGGCGTACGCCGTCCTGAAATGTTGAAAAACATTACATTCGGCGAGCTGAAAGGCCGTCTGAAAAACGTGGAACACGAAGGCTTTATGGTGTTTGATGCCCAAACCGGCGAAATGCTGTTCAAACTCAAATCGCCGTATTACCTGATTTCCAAGTTTTTAGGACGAAGCAACGAGGGGAATATCGGCCGCAAACTCGACAAACGCCACGTCGATGAAGAGTTTTACCCCTTAATCGACTACATCCACGAGCATCAGGAAGCGTTCAATGCTATGCCGGAATTGGATAAAATCGCGTTCATTCAGGCGTTTTTGAGACAGTTGTAAGGCCGTCTGAAAATATATGGAGCAACACGTATTTATTTTCCGCGCTCGTATGCTTCGATTTCTCCGACTTTAGGCGCATAGCTGCTGCTTGTGTCGTGGCGCAAATCCAACCAAATATCGACCAATGCCCAAGCGGCCGGCGCGGCAATCACGTTTTGCCCCATACATAAAACTTGCGCGTTATAGTTTTCCACCGAGCCGCGGACAGTAAGCAAATCATGTGCTGTCGCCGCTCGTATGCCGCGCACTTTATTGGCGGCAATTGCCGTGCCCACGCCGGTGCCGCAAATCAATAGCGCACGGTCGGCGCGTCCTGCCGCGACTTCTTCGGCCGCGGCAAACGAGAGTTGCGGATAGGTTCCTTCGGGCGAGGATAAATCGACCAAGCTGCTGACGCGCGGGTCGTTTTGCAGATGCGCTTTGAGCGCGTCCTTCAATATTGCGCCGTTGGCCGGCGCGGCAATAACCAAACGCATAAAAACTCCTTGAAGCACACAATAAACATTACTCAGCATACGCCCGCGCGTGATACGATTCAAGCCTGCAACGCAGAAAGCACGGTATGAGCAAAATCTACTTCACATCAGACCTACATTTCTCACATAAAAACATTGCCAAATTCTGCCCGCAATTTCGACCGTTCGATAACTTGGAGCAGATGGATGAATTTTTAATCCGGACATGGAATGAAACCGTTACGCCTGAAGATACGGTGTACAACTTGGGCGATTTTTCCTTTGCCCAAGACCATAAGCAGATAGAGCGCGTTTTGTCGCGTTTGAACGGGCAACATCACTTGATTTACGGCAATCATGATCATGTGATTCGGCAGCATGCCGATTTTTTCCGCAGCCAAACCAAGCATGACGGTCATCCGCTGCTGTCGTCCATACGGCCGTATTTGAAACTCAAATTGCCGGAAATTAAGAATACGCTGGTTCTTTTTCACTATCCGATACAGGAATGGGACGGCTGCTATCAGGGTTGGTATCACTTGTACGGCCATTTGCATGACAGGGTTGCGGAAATCAAAGGGCGTGCTTTAAATGTCGGATTTGATTTGCACGGCCGCTTTTTGACGGCGCAAGACGTCGATAAGTTTTTGTGTGATTTACCTAAAATTTCGTATTTTGGCGAAGCAGGGTTGAAGGCCAATTCGCCGGAAGAAGCGGCAGAGCTGGTGTCTCGGAAACTGGCGCAGTTAAATCAGGTATAATTTCAGACGGCCTTTGCGGATTTCCGGCAAAGGCCGTCTGAATATCAATTTCCCATTGTTGAGTGATACATGGAAAACCTTTTGGCTTACTTACTACAAAAAATCAGCCTCCCCAACCAAATCGGCAAGGACAAGTCATGAGCGGTAAGCCTTTGAAGTATCCCGTTTCCGCTTTGGTCGTCTTGCATGATAAAGACGGCAATATCCTGCTGATTGAACGTACGGCGCCGCAAGGTTTTTGGCAGTCGGTTACCGGCAGTTTGGAAGAGGGTGAGCGTATCGAAGAAACCGCATGGCGCGAAGTGTGGGAAGAAACCGGTATCCGCCTTGCAGACGGCCAGCTGGAAAACTGGCATGACAGCACCGTTTATGAAATCTATCATCACTGGCGCCATCGCTATCCCAGAGGCGTTTTTGAAAACCGCGAACACATCTTCTCCGCCCAAATTCCGCGCGATACGCCCATCATGTTACAACCGGACGAACACGTTGCCTACGGTTGGTTTGGCGTAGAAGAAGCGGCGGAAAAAGTGTTTTCGCCTTCCAATAAACGCGCAATTTTAGAACTGGTCAAAAGGCTGAATGCCAAAAAGGCCGTCTGAATACGACAGTTTCACATTTTCAGACGGCCTTGGGTTTGCTATACTTTCGCCGTTTGACTCTCTTTAAAATCAAAGGAAACCATCATGGCAGACTTCAACAAAATCCTGACCCCGGGCGATGTGGACGGCGGCATCATCAACGTTGTCAACGAGATCCCCGCAGGCAGCAACCACAAAATCGAATGGAACCGCAAACTGGCCGCTTTCCAACTCGACCGCGTTGAACCGGCAATTTTCTCCAAACCGACCAACTACGGCTTCATTCCGCAAACTTTGGATGAAGACGGCGACGAATTGGACGTATTGCTGGTGACCGAGCAGCCTTTGGCAACCGGTATTTTCCTGGAAGCACGCGTTATCGGCGTGATGAAATTCGTTGACGACGGCGAAGTGGATGACAAAATCGTCTGCGTTCCAGCCGACGACCGTAACAACGGCAACGCCTACAAAACTTTGGCCGATTTGCCGCAACAACTGATCAAACAAATCGAGTTCCACTTCAACCACTACAAAGACCTGAAAAAAGCAGGTACTACCAAAGTTGAATCTTGGGGTGATGTAGAAGAAGCGAAACAAGTCATCAAAGAATCTATCGAGCGTTGGAACAAACAAGCCTAATCGGTTTGTCCCATCCAATATTAAGGCCGTCTGAAAGCAAAGTTCAGACGGCCTTTTTATGTTTCAAACCGATATATAACAAAATCGTCTTTAAAACAAACAAACCATTCTTTCTCATTTTCAGACGGCCTCATTAAAGTAACGCCTATACCAAAAATAAGGAGTGCTTCAATGACTGCTACCACAACCAACCCGCGAGCTAAGCTGCCTGAGACGCCTTTGTCCGGCAACGAAGCCTTGAAAGAGCGCAGCGATTATCTGCACGGTACGATTAAGGAAGAGTTGAAAGACGATTTTACCGGCGGCTTTACTGCCGACAACTTTCAACTTATCCGCTTCCACGGTATGTATGAACAGGACAACCGCGATATCCGTGCCGAGCGTACTGAACAAAAACTTGAGCCTTTAAAAAACATGATGTTGCGTTGCCGTTTACCCGGCGGCATCATTACGCCGAAGCAGTGGCTGGGTATCGACAAATTTGCCGGTGAAAATACGATTTACGGTTCCATCCGCCTGACCAACCGTCAAACTTTCCAATACCACGGCATTCTGAAAACCGATTTAAAACAGGCACATCAGGCATTGCATAAACTTGGTTTGGATTCCATTGCCACAGCCAGCGATGTCAACCGCAATGTGTTGTGCACCAGCAATCCTGTACAAAGTACTCTGCACCAAGAAGCCTATGAATGGGCGGCGCGCATCAGTATGCACCTCCTGCCGCGTACCATGGCATATGCCGATGTCTGGCTGGACGGCGAAAAAGTGTTCTCGACCGAGCCGACCGAGCCGCGCAATAAAGAAATTGCCGACGATGTAGAGCCGATTTTGGGTAAAACCTATTTGCCGCGCAAATTCAAAACTGCCGTCGTGATTCCGCCCGATAACGATGTGGACATTCATTCCAACGATTTGGGTTTTGTGGCGATTGCAGAAAACGGCAGGTTGGTGGGCTTCAATGTATTGGTCGGCGGCGGTTTATCCAGCGAACACGGTAATACCAAAACCTATCCGAATACTTCTTACGAATTTGGTTTCGTTCCGCTCGAATACACCCTTAACGCCGCCGAAGCTGTCGTCAGCACTCAGCGCGACTGGGGCAACCGCAGCGACCGCAAAGCAGCGCGTACACGCTATACGCTGCAACGCGTCGGCGTGGATGTGTTCAAAGAAGAAGTTGAAAGACGCATGGGTATTAAGTTTGAACCCATCCGCCCTTATGAATTCACTCATCGCGGCGACCATATCGGCTGGGTACAAGGGCATGAAGGCAACTGGCATTTGACTTTGTTTATTGAAAACGGCCGTCTGCTCGATTATCCCGGCAGGCCGTTGAAAACCGGCGTGCGCGAAATTGCCAAAATCCATCCCGGCGACTTCCGCCTGACAGCCAATCAAAATCTGGTGGTTGCCAATGTGCCGCCGGAATTGAAAGATACGATTGATAAAATCGCCAAAGAGCATGGATTAATCAGCAAATCGATTACCATCCAGCGTGAGAACTCGATGGCCTGCGTTGCCTTGCCGACTTGCCCGCTGGCGATGGCGGAGGCTGAGCGTTTCCTACCGACATTCTCCGATAAAATCGACGCAATGTTCGCTAAATATGGCTTGGAAGACGAATACATCGTTTTGCGCGTAACCGGTTGCCCAAACGGTTGCGGCCGCGCCATGCTGGCGGAAATCGGTTTGGTCGGTAAAGCGGTCGGCCGCTACAACCTTTACGCAGGCGGCAACCGCGAAGGCACCCGCATTCCGCGCCTGTTTAAAGAAAACATTACCGAACCTGAAATCCTTGAAATTGTCGAAGGCTGGGTGGCAGATTGGTCTCGAAGCCGTTTGGATGATGAAGGTTTTGGCGATTTCGCCATCCGTACCGGCATCGTCAAGCCCGTATTGGACGCTCCGCGAGACTTTTGGGCATAACGCATACAAACAGACCCGACAAGTCTGCAATAAAAAAATAGAGAAAACCAAAGGCCGTCTGAAAATCTGATTTTCAGACGGCCTTTTATATTGGGAGCGTTTATATCAAAGATGGAATATAAACCGGATCAGCGACGGCGGCCAAAGCCCCGCCCCATGCTTGGGCGGCGGTAGTTGGAAGGCTGACGCGCGGTTTCGCGGTAACGCTGTTGCTGTTGAGCGTTTTGTTGTTGCGCACGCAGGGTGCGTGTATTCAGCTGTTGGCTGGTGCGTCCGTTTGGACGTGCGGTTTGATAATAGTTGGCACGGGCTTGACGGGCAATCGGGCTGTTTTGATTGCGTGCCTGTGTGAATTTGTTGGCCAATGCGTTGCCGATAAAGGCACCGGCTGCCGCACCCACCAAGCTTTGCAGCAGCCAGCTGCCGGTGGATTGGTCGTAGATGTATTGTTGGCCGTCTGTACCGGTTACCGGTTGGCCGTTGTTGCCGTTGGCTTGTGCTTCGGCAGGAATGGTGTCTTTCACGGCTTCAGGCGTGAGCTGGTAAACCGTATTGTCTTCTTGTTGGCCGTTTTGTTGTGCCAACTGTTGTTGCAATGCTTCGATTTGTTTTTGTTGCTGCTCAAGCTGCGCTTGGGTATTGTCTTTGCAGGCAGCGAGGGCAAAAGTGGAAAGGGCGGCTAAGGCAATCAGTTTTTTCATTGTTTTTCCTGAGAGAGGTTTGTCTTTGCCGAGATTTCGGCGGAGTGTGTTTGCCTAATATTAAACCATTTCCCTGTTTTTCAAGTGGTTTTACAAAATAATATTGGAAAGTTGCGCTGCAAATGCACGGCTGTTGGCAGCCAGATTGCCCAATGCAGGCATTTCGTGTTCGGTTTCGATAATCAGCAGGTTGGCAGGGCGGCGGGTGTGCAGGGACATTTGCATTTCAGCGGGAGAGAAGGACATGTGATGGCGTTTGGCGAAAGCTTCGGCGCGTTTGTTGGCGGTTTTGAGCATAGGCAGCAGGGTAATATCCAAATGGAAACGGCGTACGCCCAGAACCAAAATACGCGCTGCGAAGAAATCCGCTTCATCAGTAAAAACGCTGGGGCTGCTTTGATTGAAGTCGTGGCGCTCTGCGGCAATCAAAGTCGCGATGGTGCGCACTTGCGGAATCAGGGCTTCGCTGATGAGGCTGTCAGGCGAATCGGGCAAAGTGTGCATGTTGAGCATACTGTTGTGGCTGTTGCTGTCAACGACCATGCGGCAGGTGTGTAACATTTGGGTTTGGCTGTGGATTTTAGTTGAAGCGGTCATGGCTGTATTCCTTATTTCTTAAAAATGGGTGGATTTAAGCGGCCATGGTGGGTATAAAAAAAGCCGCTCAAATGAGGCGGCTCTAATTTGCGTATTTTCAATTTAGTCTGTTTCAGACAAGCGCAAAAAAGTACCGCACGTTTGTGTGGTACCAATAGAAGAAAGTAGCAGAGCGTTGCGCGGTTTGCATGATGAAAATACGTCTTTAATGTATAAAAGAATAAAGCGTAGTTTAAAACAAGAATGCCAGTAATTTCAATATCCAATCGACAAAACCCACCAATAAATCTACAAGTTGTTGTAATCCTTCCAATTTATTTTCTTTCGAGTGAGTCAAATTTGCACAATTATAATGCAAAACCGGGTAAATTGATAACAATCCGAGCTGGCTCTTTAAAAAGGCCGTCTGAAATTCAGCTTTCAGACGGCCTTTATTTTTGTTTATCCAATCAATAAACGTCACGTTGGTAGCGTTTGTCTTCGCGCAGGTCGTTGAGGTAGTCTTCGGCTTCGTCGCGGCTGAGTTTGCCTTGGGTTTCGATGACTTCGATCAGGGCGTTTTCGACATCGCGTGCCATGCGTGCGGCGTCGCCGCAGACGTAGATGTGTGCGCCTTGTTGCAGCCAGTTCCAAACTTCGGCGGAGTGTTCAGCGATTTTGTGTTGGACGTAGACTTTGTGTTCGCCTTGGCGGCTCCATGCGAGGTCGGCGCGGGTGAGGAGGCCGTCTTTACGCCATTCGCTCCATTCGAGTTGGTAGAGGAAGTCGTCGGCCAGGCGTTGGTTGCCGAAGAAGAGCCAGTTTTTGCCGCTGTCGCCATTGGCGGCGCGTTGTTGCATGAATGAGCGGAAGGGGGCGACACCTGTGCCTGCGCCGATCATGATGATGGGGGTGTCGCCGTTTTGAGGCAGGCGGAAGTTGGGGTTGGGTTCGACAAAGACGCGGACTTCGCTGCCTTCTTCGAGGCGTTCGCCTAAGTAGCCGGATGCTGCGCCGGTGTAGGTGTGGTCGTGGTGGTCGAAACGGACGACGCCTACGGTAAGGTGGACTTCTTCGCCGACTTCGTCTTGTGCGGAGGCGATGGAGTAAAGGCGCGGGGTTTGTGGGCGGAATAGGCTGTATAGGGTTTGTGCATCCAGTGGGTGTGGATGGGCGGCAAATACGCCGACGGGCGGTGTGGCGGAGAGGTAGGCGTCTAGTTGGGCTTTATCTGCGGCTATGGTTTTGAGTTCTCCGTTGTTTGATAAATCGGCGTATTGTTGGACGAAGGCGGGTGTGTTTTGGGTAATGTCTGCGGATTCGGTCAGGGCGGTGCGGATGTTGGTTTCGCGGCCGTCTGAAAGTTGGATGGTTTCGCTGCCGGTCAGTTGGTTGAGGTTGAGGATTTCTTGAACGAGGTCGGCGGCATTCAGCGGCCATACGCCGAGCGCGTCGCCTGCCTGATAATGCAAACCTGAGCCGCTGAGGTCGATTTCGATGTGTTCGACGTCTTTTTCTGCATCACGCGAGGTGATTTTTTGGCGCACGGATAGGGTGGCTGTGTAGGGGTTTTCTTTGGTGTACACGGTGCCGCTGCTTGGGGTTGCCGGGCTGTATGCTGCGGTGTTTGCACTAGGGCTTGCTGCTTGGGCGGTCAATTCGGCTACTTTGGGTACGACGGCGGCTACCCATGCGTCGGCATTTGCTTGGAACTCTAAGTCGCAAATGCCCAAGTCGTTCAGACGGCCTGCGCCCAGTTCGGCAAATTTGGCATCAAAGTCTTTGCCTGCTTGGCAGAAGTTTGGATAGGAGGAATCGCCAAGGCCCAAGACGGCAAAGGTCAGTTTGCTGAGGTCGGGTTTCTTTTTGCCGTAGATGAATTTGTACAGGGGTAGGGCTTCTTCGGGTGGTTCGCCTTCGCCTTGGGTGGAGGTAACTAAAAGCACGATGTCTTCGTCGGGCAGGGTTTTGCTTTTGAAATCGCCTACGCTGCTGAGGCGGGCTTCTACGCCGGCGGCTTGAAGTTTGGCGCGTAAGGATTCAGCAACGCTGCGGGCATTGCCGGTTTGTGAGGCGGAGAGGACTAATACGCGGCGGCTGACTGTCGAGGCGGCTGTTTGCAGGGCAGATGGTTGGGTTGCTATACCGGATATGCCTTGGCTTTGCGCCCAGCAATAGCCGGAGAGCCAGGCAAGTTGGGTGGGGGATAGTGTGGAGAGTTGGGCGGAGAGTTCGGGTGGAAGCGGATTGGCTTGGCTCATTTGGATTCCTTTGTTGGACGGCTATAACCGATTGTTTGAATAATGGACAGTCGCCACTTTAAACAGGCCGTCTGAAAAAAGGAAAGAATGCTTGGTTTTAATTTAAGATGATTTCGTTATATTCGGGAAGG
Organism: Neisseria sp. P0009.S010; assembly: GCF_051958545.1. NCBI lineage: Bacteria > Pseudomonadati > Pseudomonadota > Betaproteobacteria > Neisseriales > Neisseriaceae > Neisseria > Neisseria sp. P0009.S010. Next base: position 215,671 of record NZ_JBQCVH010000003.1, on the reverse strand, counting down.
TATTAGGCCGTCTGAACAAGCATATTCAGACGGCCTTGGATTGGATAGAAACGAGATTTTCAGTTTCCGCTGGAGAGTTTCATCACTACGACGCCGGAGATGATGAGAAATGCGCCGAGCCAGCGGCCGATATTGGCGGCATCGTTGAAAAATACAACTCCCACTAAAAATGCCCCTGCCGCGCCTATGCCTGTCCAGACGGCGTAGGCTGTACCCATCGGAATACTTTTTTGGGCAAGGTAAAGGAGGTATCCGCTACCGGCGATGCAGGCAAAAGCGGCGGCAAAGCCATGCCAGCGGTAGCCTTCCTGTTGTGCCAGCTTTAAGCCCAATGGCCAGCCGATTTCCAGCATACCGGCTAAGATTAAATAAAACCAACTCATAATATATCCTGATAGTGTGTTAAGGTTTCAGACGGCCTTGGAAAGATTGTTTTCTTCCGAGAGTTCAACGCGTTGTCCGATATCTTTTAAATTGGAGTATTGTTCGACCAAGCGCGGTACATCGTCCAAGCTCATTGCAAACATCCATAAATAAGTGCTGACGGAATAGATATGGCCGGCACTGCCATAGCCTTTAAGTGTCATGTGTATAAAGGCGAAGCCGAACAATATGCTCATCGCTATGCCGATACTGAGATAGCCTAAGGCTTCGCGGTTGGAAATCAGCACGCGTAGTTTGGCAACCCAGCCGTAGTGGCGGTAGAGCTGATGTTCGTTGCCGTCGCGGATAAAGTGATTGTCGCGTTCAAGCCGGTTGTTTAAACGGAAATATAGGTTTTCGCTGATGGCGGCAAAACGCGGCAGCAACCATAAAAACAGGGCAAGTATCGCGACAGCCAATACGCCCACCCGAAATTCCAATATCAGCAACATCATACATGCACCGAAGATGGAGACCAGCGAAGTAGCAGCGATGGGCAGGTGTTCTTCAAAAAAACTGACAAACTCACGCGATAGGGCGACGCGTGCAGTAATGGCGGAATGCGGTACTTCTCGCTTGCGCTGTTCCAAAACGACCGGGACGGCTATTTCAGTATAGATCTGGGTAAATGTGCGCGTATCGGCTATCCTGCGGGCGGCACCGATTATCCACATTAATAAAACCACCACACCATACAACATTGCCTGCCAGACGTTGCCTTCCATAACGGCATTAATCGCCCAGCCGCCAAACACGGGATATACCAGCAAGAGCAGATTATCCAAGCCGACGAGAGAGAAGGTTGTGATTAGTTTGCGGCGGTGTGTTTGACCGATGTGTTTCAACATTTTCCACATGGTTGCCCTCCTTATTTAGTATTGAGGGTTTGCGCCATTAATTCGGCCAATGCGTCCAAATCGGCAAACAGTCGGGCTGCACGTTTTTCACCGAAGGCGGTAAAAATTCGTTTGCTGAATTCCTGCATGTTTTGCACCAATGGGGCGGCAGATTTCTTGCCTTGCTCGGTCAGCGATAATAAGCGTTCGCGTTTGTCTTGTTCGCTTTTGTGAAATATCAGCAAGCCTTGTTCTGCCAGCGTTTTGCATGTGCCGGAAACGGTTTGCTTGGGCAGGCTCCATTCTTCGCCTATGTATTTTTGAGTGCGGCTGCCTTCGGTGGCCAAGGTGTAGAGAACGGCAAAGGTATTGTAGTTGGTGTTTTGCTGTTTAATCCATTGATCAAACGCGCTGTCTATGTGGCTGATACGCATGCCGAGTTAGTCGAGCTGATTCATAAATTGGTCTCAATATTGACTAATTGGGTGTGGATTATAGTCATGTTTAGGACTAATTGCAAATAGAAGGCCGTCTGAAACAATCATTTTCAGACGGCCTTGAAACCGTTAAAATAATTAATGTAGAAACGATATATTCAAACTACGATAAACCTAATAAAACCATCTTCAACACATACGCCATGATTCATTTCTTATCTCAAAATATTTCATCCAAACAAGCCACTGCCATCGGGCTGCTTGCCGTTGCCTTGTGGAGCTTCGTCATTTCTCTGATACGCTCTTTGAGTCTGCATATGGGGGCAGTGGGCGGCGCGGCAATGATGTACACCTTGTCCACCGTATTGATTTGGCTGATTTTCGGCCGGCCGCATTTGCGCAATTACAACCGCAGCTATTTGTTTTGGGCAAGCGTGTTTTTTGTCGGCTGCGAATTATGTTTGTCGCTGTCGGTCGGTTTCGCGCAAAACGCAAGACAGGCGGTGGAAATCGGCATGGTCAATTATTTGTGGCCGACGTTTACCATCGTCGGGGCGGTATATTTCAACAAACAGCCGTCAAAATGGTGGATAGTCATCGGCTTTGTGCTGTCGTTTTTAGGGATTGCCACTGTATTGGGCGGCGATGTCGGTTTGTCGGTTTACGGTATTTACCACAATGTCCGCACCAATCCCGGCGGCTACATCATGGCATTTGCGGACGCAGTGTTTTGGGCGGCATATTGTACGCTGACGGCGCGCGTGAAAGCGGAAGGCAGCAGCGTCGGCTTCTTCTTTGCGCTGGTGTCTATACTGTTGTGGATAGAGTATTTTCTCAGCGGCGCGGATACGTTGAGTTTTGATTCTGTATCGCTCGGCTATGCCGTTGCCGCCGCGTCTTGTATGGGCTTGGGCTATGCAGTGTGGAATATCGGTATTTCGCGTGGCAACCTGACCGTATTGGCGGGTGCATCTTATTTCATTCCGGTATTGTCTGCGGTAGTGTCCTCGTTTTTGATCAGCGCGCCTTTGTCCATGACGTTTTGGCAGGGTGCGGGAATGGTGTGCTTAGGGTCGATTGTGTGTTGGTTGGCGACCCGGAGAAAACAGATGGCGTGAGGCAATATCCCATAGCTTCGCGATATAACGAAAACAGCTTTTTTAACAACCAAACATTCTTTCCCATTTTCAGACGGCCTGTTTAAAGTAGCAGTCAGTTTGAGAAATCACGAGAAATGGAAAAGAATCATGACCGCAGCTTCCGCTCCGCTTTTGCGCTTCATTACCGCCGGCAGTGTCGATGACGGCAAATCCACCCTCATCGGCCGCCTGCTCTACGACAGCAAAACCTTACTGACCGACCAGATTGACAAGCTTAACCGTGCTGCCGAAAACGGTGAAACGCCCGACTTTGCCAGCCTGACAGACGGCCTTGCCGCCGAGCGCGAACAAGGCATTACCATTGACGTGGCCTATCGTTATTTCGCCACGCCCAAACGCAAATTCATCATTGCCGATACGCCGGGACATGAGCAATACACGCGTAATATGGTTACCGGCGCATCGACTGCCGATGCCGCCATTATTTTGGTTGATGCCACACGCGTCGATTTTTCAGGTAATGAACCTGTCCTCCTGCCCCAAACCAAACGCCACAGCGCAATTCTGAAACTCTTGGGCTGCCCCAACATCATCGTCGCCGTGAACAAACTCGACTTGCTCGACTTTGACGAAGCCAAATATCAAGCCATTACCGAAGCCTACCGCAAACTGGCGGAACAAATCGGCCTCCAAGCACAAATCCACTTCCTGCCCATCAGCGCCTTGAAAGGCGACAATATCGTCAATGCCAGCAGCCAAACCCCGTGGTATCAAGGTTTGCCGCTTTTGCCTTTGCTTGAAAGCCTGCCTGTCAACCGCCAAAACGCCGCCGACCAAGCCACCCACTTCCCCGTACAGCGCGTCGCACGGCAAGACGGCAGCAGCAGCGACGACTTCCGCGGCTATCAAGGCAGGCTGGAAGCAGGTCGTCTGAAAACCGGAGACGAAATCAAAGTCCTGCCTAGCGGACACACCGCCAAAATCGCCGAAATCTACAATCCAAACGGCAAAACCGAATCTGCCGAGGCAGGGGAAGTGTTGACTGTCGTTTTGGATACCGATATCGATATTTCACGCGGCAACAGTATTGTTTCAGCCGACAGCGCCATTGTTCCCGAACAACAATTTCAAGCCGCGCTTTGCTGGTTTGACGATATTCCGCTCAATCTGCGCCGCAAATATTTGCTGAAGCACACTACCCAAACCACGCCCGTAAAAATCAGCGAAATTGCCTATGTTTGGGACGTGAACACCCTCAGCCGCGTCGAATCCGCCGAAACGCTCAAGCTCAACGACATCGGCAGCGTCAGCCTCAAAACCCAGCAGCCGCTTTCTGCTGCCGCATACGAAGACAACCATGCACAAGGCGCGTTTATTTTGATTGACGAAGCCACCAACCATACTGTCGCAGCAGGCATGATACGCAAAGTCAGTGAAACAAACAGTTTTGAAATTTAAAAGAAAGTTGCAATAAAAAAAGGCCGTCTGAAGTTTCAGACGGCCTGTTATTTTATCCAAGGCGAAATGCTTATGCGCCGTAAACCGGATATTTATTGCACAAAGCAGTCACTTGTTCGCGGACTTTGGCGAGGTTGGCTTCGTCTTCAGGGTTGGCCAATACGTCGGCAACCAAGTTTGCCAATACGCGCGCGTCGGCTTCGTTAAAGCCGCGTGTGGTCATGGCGGCGGAGCCGATGCGGATGCCGGAGGTAACGAATGGTTTTTCCGGATCGTTCGGGATGGCGTTTTTGTTGACGGTGATATGAGCTTTGCCCAAAGCGGCTTCGGCGGCTTTGCCGGTGATTTTCATCGGTTGCAGGTCAACGAGGAAAACGTGGCTTTCAGTACGGCCGGAAACGATGCGCAAACCGCGTTTAACCAACTCTTCCGCCATAGCGGCAGCATTGATTTTCACTTGTTTTGCGTATTGTTTGAACTCAGGTTGCAACGCTTCTTTAAACGCCACGGCTTTGGCAGCGATAACGTGCATCAACGGACCACCTTGCAGGCTTGGGAAGATAGAAGAGTTCAGCGCTTTTTCGTGGGTATTGTCACGGCACAAAATCACACCGCCGCGAGGGCCGCGCAGGGTTTTGTGGGTGGTGGTGGTTACGAAGTCGCAGAATGGTACGGGGTTAGGATATTCGCCGCCGGCAATCAGGCCGGCATAGTGCGCCATGTCGACAAAGAGGTATGCGCCGACTTTATCGGCGATTTCGCGGAATTTTGCCCAATCGATTTGTAGCGCATAGGCAGATGCGCCGGCCACAATCATTTTAGGTTTGTGTTCAAGCGCCAAGCGTTCTACTTCGGCATAATCGAGAACTTCGTTTTCATCCAAACCATAAGTAATGGCGTTGTAGAGTTTGCCGGAGATGTTAACGCTTGCGCCATGGGTCAAGTGGCCGCCGTGTGCCAGAGACATGCCCAAAATGGTGTCGCCCGGTTTCAAAACTGAAGCATATACGGCTTGGTTGGCTTGCGAGCCGGAGTGCGGTTGGACATTGACATATTCTGCGCCAAACAACTCTTTAGCGCGGTCAATCGCCAATTGTTCGACAATATCAACGTATTCGCAGCCACCGTAGTAGCGTTTGCCAGGATAGCCTTCGGCGTATTTGTTGGTCAATTGCGAACCTTGGGCTTCCATAACGGCACAGCTGACGTAGTTTTCAGAGGCGATTAGCTCGACGTGGTCTTGCTGGCGCTTGTCTTCTTGGGCGATGGCTGCTGCCAAATCGGGGTCATATTGTGCGAGGGTAACGCTTTTTGAAAACATGTTCTCGATTCCTTTGTGATGGGCTGAAAATATAGGATGGAGTGCTGCGAATTGGTTCAAGATGAACTATTTTTCTTGCATTGTCAACAATTGTGTCGGGTGTTTGGTTTCAGACGGCCTGAGATTGAAGGGTTTATTTGAAAATATCATCTTGTTTTAAATGAAAATCCATTTTTTCCAGAAGCGCGACCAAATCGGCTTCGGCTTGGGCGGCTTTAAGATTTTTTGCCAGTTCTACCAAGGCTACCGCATTTAATCGTTCTTTCTCCAGCCGTAGAGCTTCTTCGCTGAAGATTTTGATATTGTCTGCCGATTCGGCAGCATCTATTTTTTCAAATGGATAAAACGATTCTTCGTGTACGGCCAAACCGTCGGGCAAGGGGGCGGCATGGTTGAAATCGGCATCATTGACCGGCATCCATGAAGGATGGTTTTCAAGCAGGATAAATTGTCCGTCCATGCCGTTGATATGACGGAATAGGGTGGTTCGGCCATTGTGTAAACGCATAAGCCCGATTGTATGCCCAAGTCGGTAAGCCGTCTATAAAGCCGTTTCTTTCTATTTTGGCGCTAACTTATGTTGATATTATTAATTTTGATGTAAAACAGTTTCGACTTAAAAAAGACTGGATAAAACGCCCGTGTTTGTTATAATGAAGCTAAAGATTGATTCGTCCTAGTTTTTGACCGCAGTACTTTTTTATTTAATTAACAAGAGAGGAAAACAAAATGTTTCCAGAATATCGCGATTTGATTTCTAAATTGAAACAAGAAGATGCACACTTTGCCCGTTTGTTTGACGAGCACAATGAGCTGGACGATAAAATCACCGGTTTGGTTAACAACCCTGTTACCAGCGGTGCCGAAGAGATTGAAGAGCTGAAAAAAGCCAAACTCAAACTCAAAGACGAATTGTATGCTCTTCTGCAAAAAGCAGCAGGCAAATAATTAAAAATTGAATAAGGCCGTCTGAACGGTATGATAGGAATCTCGGATTTCGTTTCATACTGGTTCAGACGGCCTTTTTAGTTGTTTGGTATTTGTTATTTTTATTAGCACAATTTAACTTTTAATTGTAAATCACTCTTAATTGCGTTGAAAACTCTGTTAAGGTTATTTAAAATCTCGAATAATTTTTATTTTGATTTTAAACAAACAAAACCAAGAGAAACAATGCAATGAAAACATTCACACTCGCTATTTTGCCTTTGGCGTTAATTAGTGCATTCTCACACGCAGCTGAAGAGAAAGCTGTTGAACAGGCTGAAGTCGATACCGTTTACGTTACTGCCGAGAAGCAGTTGCAACAGTCGCTCGGCGTATCGCGTATTTCTAAAGACGACATCGACAAACGCCCTGCAGCCAATGATATTTCCGAATTTGTCCGCACTATGCCGGGCGTTAACCTGACCGGCAATACGGCGACGGGTCAGCGTGGCAACAAACGCCAAATCGACTTGCGCGGTATGGGCCCTGAAAATACATTGATTTTGATTGACGGCAAGCCGGTTAATTCGCGCCAATCCGAGCGTATTAGTATGCGTGGTGAACGCAATACGCGTGGCGACAGTAACTGGGTGCCGGTTGAAGAGATTGAATCCATTACCGTCTTGCGCGGTCCGGCGGCAACACGTTACGGCTCTGGCGCGATGGGTGGCGTGGTCAATATTGTTACCAAAAAAGTGTCTAAAGAATTTAAAGGCCAAGTCAATCTTTACGCCAATCAGCCGCAAGACAACAAAGAGGGCGCAACCCGCCGTATCGGCTTTAATTTGAGCGGTCCGATTATCCAAGATACTTTGGGCTTCCGCATTTATGGCAACCTGAATAAAACGGATGCAGATGCTGCCGATATTAATGCCGGACACGGCAATGACAGCGCGGCCGGTGTTGAAGGTGTACGCAATAAAGACATTGCAGGCCGTCTGCAATGGAAAATCAGCCCAGCGCAAACGCTGATTTTGGACAGCAGTTACAGCCGTCAGGGCAATATCTACAACGGCGATACGCAAAACAGCAATCCGCGTTCTGCTTTGGTTAATTCTTTGGCCGACAGCAAAGCCGAAACTGCCCGCTTATACCGTTCCGCTTATTCTTTAACGCATGACGGCGCATGGGAATGGGGCGATACTAAAAACGTGATCAGTTATGAGCGCACAATCAACAGCCACTTGCCTGAAGGTTTGGCCGGTGGTCCGGAAGGCAGCTATACAGGCTTGGATTTTGTTCAAAGCCGTCTGAAAAACCTGCGCTTCAGCAGCGAAGCGAATATTCCGTTCAAACTTGGTGTCGATAACGTGTTGACGGTTGGTGCAGAATTTACTGACAGCAAATTGGACGATCCTGCCTCCAATACTCAGGGATTTAAAGACCAAGGCAAAACCGATGCGTTTAACGGCATCTCCGCAACGCGCGGTGGTAAGGCATCTCAACGCAACTGGGCGGCATACGTTGAAGACAATATTTCATTGACCGACAAAACCCATCTGATTCCGGCCATCCGTTTCGACCACAACAGCGACAGCGGCAGAAATTGGAGTCCGGCTTTGAACTTCTCGCATCAAATCGGCGAAAACTGGTTGGTCAAAGGCGGTATTGCCCGTGCGTATAAAGCGCCAAACCTGTATCAAACCAATCCTGACTTTATCCTGTACACACGCGGTCAAGGCTGTCCGCTCAATGCGCCGAACAGTGTCCGCTGCTACTACATGGGCAATGGCAATTTGAAACCTGAAACCAGTATCAATAAAGAGATTGGTCTTGAATTCAACAAAAACGGCTGGCAGGCTTCGGCGACTTATTTCCACAACGCGTACCGCAATAAAATCGTGATCGGCGACCAGCTCATTGCCACCAGCAATATTGGCAACTGGCTCCTGCAATGGGAAAATACGCCGAAAGCGACTATTTCAGGTATCGAAGGCAACTTGGTGATTCCGTTGCATGACACACTCAAGTGGAGCAACAATTTCACTTATATGCACAAATCTGAAGATTATCAAGGCAATCCATTGTCTTTGGTGCCGAAACATACCATCAACAGCACATTGTCTTGGACGCCGAACGAACGCTTCGATGCCAATCTGACCTTTACCCACTACGGCCGCACCAAGCCGCGCAGCGTGGCAGTCAACCGTTTGGAACAAAACGGCAATCCTCGTGCAGGCGTAGCAGCGTTGTCTTCCGAACACAGCCAAACCCAAGTCGGCTCTTACGGTATTTGGGGTATCAATGCAGGCTACAACTGGAACAAACGCGTGGCTGTCCGTGGCGGTATCAGCAATCTGTTTGACAAAAAACTGTACCGCACAACTGCCGGAGCACAAACTTACAACGAACATGGCCGCGCCTTCTACGGCAGTTTGAAAGTATCGTTTTAAGTAGAAGCGTATTAAATCAGGCCGTCTGAAACGGTGTGAAATGAAATCTAGGATTTCTGACACATGGTTTCAGACGGCCTTCAGATTTTAAATTTAGAAGTATTTGTTGTTACGGAATTTGCTTCTCTTTTTAGAAAAGTAAAAGGGCGGTATTTGCCGCCCTGAGAATACAAACTGCTTATTCGACCCAAGTCACCATTTCTTCAATCGGTTTGCGTGATTTTTGGGTGATTTCTTTGGCGCGATAGCCGAATGTTGCCGCTACGGATACGCCCCATTCATTGGCATCAAACAGGCCTTCTGCTGCCAATACTTCGTTCATTTTGTCGTAGTTGAAGCCCTCGATTGGGCAGGAATCGATACCGATGGCCGCTGCACCTGTAAGCATATTGGCCAAAGCAATATAGGTCTGCTTGCCGCTCCAGTCAAATAGTGCGCGTTGGTCGTCGGCAATTTTAATGTCGGTTTCTTGGAAGCTTTTGTATCTTGCCAACGCTTTTTCCAGTTGCTCTCCTTGCAGGCCCCTGCGTTCGGCAACACTGCGGAAGAACGGGGTATCGTAACGGGCATTTTTCTTGGCAAGGATAATCACCAGATGGCTGCAGTCGTTCAGTTGGGATTGCATCCCCCAGCTGAAAGGCTTGATTTTCTCACGCAGGGCTTTGTTTTGAATCACCAAGAATTTCCACGGCTCAGAGCCGACGGAGCTTGGGGAGAGGCGGGCAAATTCTAGAATCGCTGCAAAATCTTCTTGGCTGATTTTTTTGTTGGGATCGTAATAACGGGTGGAGCAGCGATTTTCGAATACTTGCAGCATTTGTTCGCGTGTAATTTGATTCATCTGGTTTTCCTAATAAATGAAGATGTTATTCCAATATCCGGTTCCTTTTGAGGCATCATTACCGGCATAACCTTAATGAGGAAACAGGCTGGGGCAACACCATGTTAAATCAAACCTGACGGTCAGGCTATCTTTTAATTCTGAATTTCGCAAAAAAATTCGATAAAAATCAATATCAATGCGAAAGGCCGTCTGAAACTTTAAACGTTTAAAGTTTCAGACGGCCTTTGATTTCAAATCCTGATTACAGATGAGGATTCATCAGGTTTTCAGGAGAGAGGATGCGGTTGAGTTCTTCTTCGCTCAACAGACCGCGCTCCAATACGACTTCGCGCACGCCTTTGCCGGTTTGGGCGCAGATTTTGCCGACCAAGTCGCCATTGCGGTGGCCGATGTATGGGTTCAGATAAGTGACCAAACCGATGGAGTTGAAGACATAGTGTTCGCAGATTTCGCGGTTGACCGTAATGCCTTTGACGCATTTGTCGGACAGGTTGACCGCGGCATTGCCCAAGAGGGAAATGGTTTCAAACATACATTGGGCGATTACCGGCTCCATAACGTTCAGCTGCAACTGACCTGCTTCGGCTGCGAAAGTGATGGTGGTGTCGTTGCCGATGACTTTGAAGCAGACTTGGTTGACGACTTCAGGAATCACGGGATTGACTTTGGCAGGCATGATGGAAGAACCGGCCTGTAATTCAGGCAGGTTGATTTCTTTCAAACCGGCGCGCGGACCGGAAGAGAGCAGGCGCAAGTCGTTACAGATTTTGGACAGTTTGACGGCTGTGCGTTTCAATGCGCCGTGTACCATCACATATGCGCCGCAGTCGGAGGTCGCCTCGATCAGGTTTTCAGTCAGTTTGCAAGGCAGGCCGCTGACTTCGGAAAGTTTCTCAACGACTAAAGCCGCATAGCCTTTAGGTGTATTCACACCTGTACCGATGGCGGTAGCACCGAGGTTGACTTCAAGCAGTAGGGAGCGGGTACGGTCGAGGTTGAGGATTTCTTCTTCCAGCAACACTTGGAAAGATTGAAACTCTTGGCCGGCAGTCATCGGCACGGCATCTTGAAGCTGGGTGCGGCCCATTTTCAAAACGTCTTTAAATTCTTCGGCTTTGGCGGCAAAGGCATTTTTCAGGATGGCCAGTTTGTCGAGCAATTCGCCGATGCTGTAATACACGGCAAGGCGGAAGCCGGTAGGGTAGGCGTCGTTGGTGGATTGGCTGGCGTTGACATGGTCCATCGGATTGACGATGTCGTAGTGGCCTTTTTCGTGACCCAAGACTTCCAATGCGAGGTTGGCAATGACTTCGTTGGTATTCATGTTGACCGAAGTACCGGCGCCGCCTTGATAAACGTCGGATGGGAATTGGTCGAGGCAGCGGCCTTTGACCAATACTTCATCGCAGGCTTTTTCGATGGCGGCCGCGATTTCCGGCTTGATGGCACCCAATGCGCCGTTGGCTTGCGCGGTGGCTTTTTTAACCATGACCATGCTGCGGACAAATTGCGGTACGTCGGAAATTTTTTGTGTGGAAATTTTAAAGTTTTCAATGGCGCGCAAAGTATGGATGCCCCAATATACTTCAGCAGGGATCTCGCGGTCGCCCAATAAATCGTGTTCGATTCGTACAGTCATTTCTCTTACCTTCTCGTATAGTTGTGTTGGTGTGCATTATGCGTTTGGAACATTAGCCCAGTTCGGCAAGATTGTCCAGTTAATAAGGCTTAATCGTCAGGATGAAAGCGCGTTGCTTCACGCTCTTTTGCGGCTGTCTCTTTATCTTTCAATTTCGCACCCAAGCCCAACATTTTTTCATATTCGGATTGCGGCGTGCCATCCTCTTCCATGCCGAATGCGCTGGCATTGACCCAAAGGGAAAGCAGGGAAACGATGAGGGCGAAAAAACCAACGATATACCAAAACATTTTTTTCTTCCTTGTGTGTCTGCGTGTGCAGATTGTTGTGGTTTGTAAAGATGTGAATGTAGCACAAACGCGGTTGGGTTTAAATTCTTCTCCCACATCCTTTCATTGATTTACCTGTAAGTGTTTAGAAAAGAAAAGGCCGTCTGAAAAGTAAGACTTTTCAGACGGCCTCGGAGGCTTTATCGGAAAGATTTAGCCGCCGCATGCGCCGCAGCAACCGCCTTCGCCATGACCGCCGCGTTTTTCTTCGTTGTTGATAACGGGCAGCTCGGTTTCTTCGGTTTGCTCTTTTTTATCTTCAGGCAAATCGTTTACTTTGATTTTGTTTTCTTCGGCCATGATACATCCTTTCAATGGATTGAGGAGTGGAAAGATTCATAAAGATAGCATCTTTAAACGGATAAACCAAGTAGCACAAAACTGCCTTGTGATAATGCCATGACTTGGAACAATAAATTTGCTTATAAAAACGTTAAGGCCGTCTGAAAAAATCCAAAGAGAAATATTGGTTTTATGGTTTGAAATGGCAGCAGAAAGATTTAAGAATGCTTGATTTGAAGGGATAAACTGACATGGATTTCAAAAAACAATACAATGTTATCATCATCTGGAAACAGCCAATTTATCGGAGCATATATGTATTCATACCACAGCGAACGCCATTTCAGCGACCGCAACAACTGGCTTAGGGCAAGCGTATTGGGTGCCAATGACGGCCTGATTTCCACTGCCTCCCTGTTAACGGGCGTAGCCGCTGCCGCGCCTGATTTCCAAACCCTGCTGTTGACGGGCGTTTCGGCGCTTATCGGGGGCGCAGTATCAATGGCGGCGGGGGAGTACGTTTCCGTGTCCAGCCAATTGGATACGGAAAAAGCCGATTTACACAAAGAATGCTACGAATTGGCAAATAATCCTGATGCGGAGTTGGAAGAGCTGACGGAAATTTACCGCCGCCGCGGTTTGTCCGACCCGCTCGCCACAGAGGTGGCCAAAGCCTTGATGGAACACGATGCACTCGCCGCTCATGCACGTGACGAAATCGGCATTACCGAAGCCTCTGCCGCCCAACCCATGCAGGCCGCGCTGGCTTCTGCCGCTTCATTTTGTGCAGGCGCAATTTTGCCTTTACTGGTTGCGTTGACGGCTTCTACCGCCATTGTTCCAGCCTTGGCAGTTTCCACTTTGTGCGGACTGGCCGGACTGGGCTATGCCTCCGCCAAACTCGGCGGCGCGCCTGTCGTTCCTGCCGTTTTGCGCGTGTGCATATGGGGCGTTGCGGCATTGGTGATAACCGGATTTATTGGAAAAATAGCAGGCGTGGCCGTCTGAATGTAAGGCCTTATATTCTTTTAAACCTGTATCCAGTAAAATTGAAAATTGATTTGATCGCTAAAGGCCGTCTGAAAATTTTTCAGACGGCCTATGGTGCTTGTATTTATTTATTACAAACTGTTTTATCATGACCTATCCGATTCCCAAACCCCGTGAAAAATCCCGTTGGCTCAATCTGTCTCAAGGCTCGCTGCCTTTGGCTTTGGCGCGTTATCTGCCGCATAAGCAGCTCAAGGTTGTCTTGACCCAAGATGCGGAACAGGCGCTACGCCTTCAGACGGCCTGGCTGTTTTTCCGTCCACACGATACGGCCGTGTTCCTACCTGACTGGGAAACGCTGCCTTACGAGCGTTTTTCACCGCATCAGGATTTGGTGTCGGAGCGCTTGTCGGCATTGTGGCAGATTAAAAGCGGCACGGCGGACGTGTTGTTCGTACCGGTTGCTACGGCGATGCAGAAGCTGCCACCTGTGCCGTTTCTAGCAGGGCGCACGTTTTGGCTGAAAACGGGGCAGACTTTGGATATAGGTCGTCTGAAAACCGATTTGGTAGATGCGGGTTATAACCATGTTTCCCACGTTGTTGCGGCGGGCGAGTTTGCCGTGCGCGGCGGCATTGTTGATTTGTTCCCGATGGGCAGCGAAATGCCCTACCGCATCGATTTGTTTGACGATGAAATCGACAGCATTAAAACCTTCGATACCGAAACGCAACGTACCATTTCTCCCGTTTCCGAAATCCGCCTGCTGCCGGCACACGAGTTCCCCACCGACAGCGAGGCGCAAAAAATCTTCCGCAGCCGCTTCCGCGAGGAAGTTGATGGCAATCCGAACGATGCCGCCGTATATAAAGCCGTCAGCAACGGCCATTTCGGTGCGGGCGTGGAATACTATCTGCCGCTGTTTTTTGAAAACGAGCTGGAAACGCTGTTTGACTATATCGGCGAAGATGCGCTGTTTGTCTCTTTGGGCGACGTTCACGCCGAGGCAAACCGTTTTTGGAGCGACGTCAAATCGCGTTACGCCATGGCGCAGGGCGACGAAACCTATCCGCCTTTGCTTCCACAGCATTTGTATCTCTCTTCTGATGTCTTTGCAGGCCGTCTGAAAAATTATGGTCAGGTATTGCCGGATATTTTTGGTGATGAACATACGTTGCCAAACTTGGCCGTCAACCGCCAAGCAGATGAGCCGTTGCAGGCATTGAAAGATTTTCAGACGGCCTTTGACGGACGGATTTTGCTGTGCGCCGAAAGTTTAGGACGACGCGAAACCATGCTCGGCTTCTTGCAGCAAAACGGCTTAAAAGCCAAAAGCGTGTCCGACTGGCAGGGCTTTTTGTCGGCGCATGAGCCGCTGATGATTACAGTGGCGCCGTTAGCTTACGGGTTTAAATTAGAAGATCAAAACATCGCGGTCATTACCGAATCCGATCTTTATCAATATGTTGCCCGCTCGCGCAAACATCATCGTAAGAAACACGCCGCCGTTTCAGACGGCCTGTTGCGCGACCTTGCCGAAATCAATATTGGCGACCCTGTCGTGCACGAAGAACACGGCATCGGGCGGTATATGGGCTTGGTCACAATGGACTTGGGCGATGAAACCAACGAAATGATGTTGCTCGAATATGCGGGCGAAGCGCAGCTTTATGTGCCTGTTTCGCAGCTGCATTTAATCAGCCGCTACTCCGGTCAGGCGCATGAAAACGTTACTTTGCACAAGCTCGGCAGTGGCGCGTGGAACAAGGCGAAACGCAAAGCCGCCGAAAAAGCGCGCGATACCGCCGCCGAGTTGCTCAACCTCTACGCCCAACGCGCCGCCCAATCGGGACATAAGTTTGAAATCAACGAGTTGGACTATCAGGCGTTTGCCGATGGCTTCGGCTACGAGGAAACCGAAGACCAGGCCGCCGCCATTGCCGCCGTGATTAAAGATTTGACACAGGCGAAGCCGATGGACCGCCTTGTGTGCGGCGATGTCGGCTTCGGCAAAACCGAAGTTGCCCTGCGCGCCGCATTTGTGGCGGTGATGGGTGGCAAACAGGTCGCCGTACTCGCCCCAACCACGCTTCTGGTCGAGCAGCACGCGCAAAACTTTGCCGACCGTTTCGCCGATTTCCCTGTGAAAGTCGCTAGCCTTTCGCGTTTCAACAACAGCAAAGCCACCAAAGCCGCGCTCGAAGGCATGGCGGACGGCACGGTCGATATTGTTATCGGTACGCACAAATTGGTGCAAGACGACATCAAATTCAAAAACTTAGGTTTAGTGATTATCGATGAAGAACACCGTTTCGGCGTGCGCCAAAAAGAGCAGCTCAAACTCCTGCGCGCCAATGTCGATATCCTCACCATGACCGCCACACCGATTCCACGCACCCTCAGCATGGCGCTCGAAGGTCTGCGCGACTTCTCACTGATTACTACCGCGCCCAGCCGCCGCCTCGCCGTCAAAACCTTTGTCAAACCCTTCAGCGAAGGCAGCGTGCGCGAAGCCGTATTGCGCGAACTCAAACGCGGCGGACAAGTGTTTTTCCTGCACAATGAAGTAGATACGATTGAGAATATGCGTGAGCGGCTGGAAACCCTGCTGCCCGAAGCCCGCATCGGCGTGGCGCACGGACAACTGCGCGAGCGCGAGCTGGAACAAGTCATGCGCGACTTTTTGCAGCAACGATTTAACGTGTTGCTCTGTTCCACCATCATCGAAACCGGCATCGACATCCCCAACGCCAACACCATCATCATCAACCGCGCCGACAAATTCGGGCTGGCGCAACTGCACCAGCTTCGCGGGCGCGTCGGCCGCAGCCACCACCAAGCCTACGCCTACCTGCTCACGCCCGAATACATCACCAAAGACGCAGAAAAACGCCTCGACGCCATCGCGGCGGCAGACGAACTCGGCGCAGGTTTCACCCTCGCCATGCAGGATTTGGAAATCCGCGGCGCAGGCGAAATCCTCGGCGAAGGTCAATCCGGCGAAATGATACAGGTCGGCTTCACGCTCTACACCGAAATGCTCAAACAAGCCGTGCGCGACCTTAAAAAAGGCCGCCAGCCCGACCTCGACGCACCGCTGGGCATCACCACCGAAATCAAACTGCACAGCCCCGCCCTGCTGCCCGAAAGCTATTGCCCCGACATCCACGAACGGCTCGTCCTCTACAAACGCCTCGCCGTCTGCGAAACCGTTCAGCAAATCAACGCCATACACGAAGAACTCGTCGACCGCTTCGGTCTGCCCGAACAACCCGTCAAAACCCTCATCGAAAGCCATCACTTACGGCTTGCGGCAAAAGAATTAGGCATTGATGCCATTGATGCGACCAGCGAAGCGGTAACGGTAACTTTTGGCAAAAACAACAATGTCGATCCAACCGAAATCATCCTGCTGATTCAAAACGACAAAAAATACCGCCTTGCCGGCACGGATAAGCTGCGATTTACCGCAGAGATGGAAAATATCGAAGTGCGGATTAATACAGTGAAGAACGTATTGAAGACTTTGAAAGAAAGGGTGATAGCAAAGTAGAGTTTGATAAAGAAAAGGTCGTCTGAAAAATTTTCAGACGACCTTTCCTTATCCAAAATTTGTAGGTCGGATACTTGTATCCGACAAAATCTCCCATGAAGCTGTCGGATTCGAGAATCCGACCTACACCTAACGCTCTTTTTTAAAAATATTAACTAAATCAATTATATAATTGTATTAATTAGCTTTTCATCATTTAATTTTTCAAAATTTTCGGCAATTATCTGTATTCATTATAGACAATAGAATTATATAGAACGCCATTCTTGTCAAAAACAGGCAGTAATTTAATTAGATACCAGTTTATATCCACTATTTTATTATAAATTTCCTTAATATTGATATTAATGCTGAATAAGAATTCAAAGTTAGGAAAAAATAAGACGTCTCCACCGATATTGGTATCAGACCATGTCATTACAAACCCGATAACTTCATCCGAATTACTTTTGATTTTTAAAAAATCAAAAATTTCTTGTTCCGACATAGAGGCCGAATTCCAATCCCAGTCGTCATTACCAAGCAGCAAATAAGTAAATTGTCCATTATCGAGAAAACGCCAACCATCCTCCCATAAATATTTCAGTATTTCATAACGAGAAATTTTTTTGTTATTCATCGATAAATCTATACTTAAACCTATATCTCTCGACATCTCGAATCTCCTGTGGCTTTTAATTTTTAATATTTTTAGAAGGGGTGTAAGCAAGCCTTAGCCCGCATTAAACCTGTAAGTAGAGTGTATACGGCACGCACAAACGTGGGCTTTAAGCGTAATAAAAAGTCGTCTGAAACGATTTTCAGGCTTTCAGATGACCTTTTATCAAATGATGCGAAATATCACTTGTCTAACTCAGCCCCACCTTCAAGTTTTGGGCAGACTACGACTTGTATCGTTTGTTTATTTTTATAATTGCTGAAATTTCCAATAATCCCGTCCTTCAATTTTCCAATAACAAAATTCGTCCGGTATCAAATACCCAAAGTCCATTGCCTTAGAAAACCAGCCATCATAGACATAATCTTCATGACATCTGTCCCAATCCATATGAAGGTAAACTTCCGTATCAAAATTAATATAGAACAACGGTAATCTTGAAGAAATCTGATTGATTTTTAAGAAATCACTTTGTTGGCCAGAATCCGAAATAGGATCATCATACGACAACTTGTTCTCGACAACGGAATATAATCTTGCTGCCTCATTTAAATTAAAGCCCTGTAACATCAGCGCCTTCAATTCGTCTTTTTCCAGTACGACGACCGAATCTGATTGAAGATAGTTTTCAAAATTGTCCTTAGTTAACTGCCAGATGCCGTTTCGGTAATAATAACTATTCATTTCATCCTGATACTGTTCTAACGTAATATTACCGTTTTTAAAATCCAAATCTAAGTCTAATTTCATGTTTAATATGAAATTAGCCTTATAATCAATCAAATAATATATCTTTTTCTTATAGACAAAAATGGATATACACTGAATGTACTCAAAGATGTTATCCAATAATTCAGATTTAAATTTCTCAATCTTTTCCATATTTGACAAATTCCTTAATAACTTTATCACCAGCAAGCATTAGTCCGCATGAAAGCTGCAGGTAGGGTGTGCGCGGTACGCACGTACGCGTGCTTTAAGTGTAAATACAGAAGCAGTATAAAAAGGTCGTCTGAAAAATTTTCAGACGACCTTTTAGGTTAATTTTCCGAATAGCCTTTCTAAGGCAGTACAACCACATTTCAATCTTTTCCTGCACAGAAAAAAAAATACAGCAGCTGTATCATCTCGTTAACTCGGGGGTCGGCAATATAATATTGCCGCTCTCGGTGGTTTACTTCAAACGATACCAAACCGGCTTCACGCAGTAGCGCTAATTGGCTGGACATTGCCGCTTGCGGCAGTCCGGATGATTCAGCCAACTCGGTTACATTGTACGGCCTTTCATGTAGTTTGCACAATACGGCGAGACGGTTGGGATTAGCCAGAAGTTTGAGAAAAGCGGAGGCTTCTTCGTAGGGAGGTTGATTGTCGGCAGTGGTCATTTTTCACGCTTGTCGGCAAATGAGGAGGTCGAATTATCAGTCATAATGTCCTTGACAGTAACTTTCAGACGGCCTTTGTTTAAGGGTTCCATGGCATTTTGGCCAGTAGGCGTGCCATGCCGCAGAATCCGGTTAGTCCGGCCGTTAACAGGCCTGCGCCGACCATCACGTCTATCAGATAAAACCAAGGCGATACCAGCCAACCTGCCAGCACGCCCAACAGAATCAAACTGCCCGCTATGGTTTGCACCTGCCGCATGATATCCGGTGCGGCACGGTCGGCAACAATTGAAAGCCCTGCAGCTTTCCATGCCTGTAAGCCGCCTTCTAGAATATAGCATTCTCGACCTTGGCCAAGCACTGACAATATTGTTTCTGCCCCTGCTGTACGTTTATCGCTCAGACAATAAAAAATCAGGCATGGGGCTGTATCATCGGGCAGTTTGTCTCGATACTGTTCAGGCGGAAGGGATAATGCGCCGCCAATATGCCCGCCCCGATATTCGGCTTGGCTTCGGATGTCCACTGCCAACGCGCCCTCACGGATTTTTGCCATTGCTTCGGAAGGCATAATTCGCGGGAGTTGTCCGACCGTAGTCATGTTTTGCCTTCGTTATTTTTTGTTGATACGGCAGGTGTTGATGCCCAATAAGCTGTACAGCGCACAGTTGCCAATCAGTGCTGTACCCAGGGGGATGATGCCCAGCCAACCCCACCAGCCAATTTGTCCGGTAGCGGCTGCAGCAATCAGCGCAACACCGATAACAATACGGATTACGCGATCTAAAGTACCCAAGTTTCGTTTCATTTTATTGCTCCTTGTTTAAGAATGGATTGTCTATAAATAAACATATATAACAAAAATCATATATGAGAAATATTATAGCTTTAAAGATGACTTTGTCAAATGGTTTACAGTAAAAGTGTAATGAATATTTGCATTGTATTTTTAAACGCACAAATAGAATCAATCTCCAACGGCATGGTTAAATGTAAAAATACAGCCTGATATTTTCAGACGGCACTGAAGATGATCTATATAATATTTTATTTATATTGGAAGAATGAGTAGTCAGTTTTCAGAAGGAATCAAATCATGACCGATTCGGAAAAGAAGTTCAATGGAGACGATTTGAAGACTGGATAATCCGTTGTGTAACTAGCAAGGGAGAGAAAACACTTTAAAATCAAATTATTTACGAATTATAAAAGGCCGTCTGAAAATTGAATTTCAGACGGCCTTTAATTTCTTTATAACGTCGTTCGTATCATCAGAAACGATAGTTCACGCCCAAGGCAAACTCGCGGCCGCGTTCGTAGAAGGGCACGCGTCCGTTGCCGTCGGGGAAGCGTTGGCTGTGCGAACGGTATTGTTTGTTGCCGATGTTGTTGACGGCGAAGTTGACGTTCAGGTTGTCTTTTTTCAGCGGCTGCCAGTTGGCGTAGATGTCGTGTACGCCGTAACCGGCTTTCTTGCCGTGTATCGTGCCTTGTCCGCGGGCGACGTCGGTGTATTTCACGCTTTGGGCGTAGCGGCCGCGCCAGCCGATTTCAAGTTTGGGGTTTTCAAACTGGTAAGACAGACCGGTCAGCCATTGGCGGCCGGTGTTCCAGAAGGTGAACGAGCTTTCGTGGTCTTCCGCTTGAATCGGGCTTTCGCCGTAGTACATTTCGCCGTTCAGACGCGGTTTGACGTAGGACACTCCGGCACGCGCGATTAGACCGCCCCAGCGGTAGGATGCGTCAAGTTCGTAGCCGTAGGTTTTGAGCGTGCCGCCGTTGTAAATCTTGCCGCGTTCGGTGATGGAGGCGGTGTTGTTGTTGATTTTTGCCCAACGATAGACGATGAGGTCTTTGATGCGTTGGTGGAACACGCTACCGCTGACGTTGAAGTTGTCGTTGCGCCATTTGAAGCCAATTTCAGCACGGCGGGCGGTTTCGGCTTTGAGGTTGCTGTCCAAATCGGCGGCAGCGCCTGCACGTTCGTTAGCCAACAGGGCTTCGTTCAGACGCGGCGCACGGCTTGCCTGATTGAGGTTTGCCAAGAGGGAGAAGTTGTCATTGATGTCCCAAATCGCGCTGATGCTGGGGTTGAGTTGACCGTGCGACGCGCTTTGTTTGCTGGCGGCGTTGTATTTGAAATGGTCGTAACGCAGGCCGGTGGTCAAGGTAACGGGGTGCAGGTTCCAAATGCCTTCCGCGTACACGCCGTATTCGGCTTTTTTCTCTTTGTCGCGGTCATACAGGCCGAGAATCTTCAGCCACGCGCCTTTGTCGGACGGCTCGGAGGTTTCGTAGCGGTAGTTGACGCCGTATTTCACCATGTGTCCGTCGCCGAAGGAGCTGGCGAGGTTCAGATTCGCGCCGGTCGCTTTGATTTTGCTTAGCTCAAGCTGACCGATGGGAACGCCGCCTTGCGCCGTGCCGGAAGCTTGGGCTTTTGGAGAAGGAGCGCCTTTAGGCGGTTTGGTGTCATCGGTGTTGATTTGGAAGACGTTGGCATCGATTTTGTCGATAAAGCCGACGTTACGGCCACGGTATTCCAGATTGTAGGTCTGCTCTTTTTGATAAGTGCCGTCCACGCCGATGTAGCTGTCAACGTTTTGGAACTCGGCTTTGTCGGTGCGGTTGCCTTTTTGGTATTCCTGACGGTAGGTCAGGCGGATGCCGTGGTCGTCGTTGAAGTCGTAGCCGAGTTTGGCGAGGTAGCTGTGCTGTTTCAGACGACTGCCGAGATTGACATTGCCGTTGCCGTCTTTGTAGTCACGGTTGTTGAGGAAGTTGCCTGCAAACAGGGCATCGAAGCCGTTTTGATAGCCGTAAACCGCTGCGCTGCCGGTTGAGCCTTTATTGCTGCTCAAGCCTGCGCCCAGTTTGAAACCGAAAGGTTTGCCGTCGGTCAGCAGGTCTTTGGCGTCAACCGTTGTTACGCGGATGGTACCGCCGACCGCACCCAAACCCGCGCTCGCCGCGCCTGTGCCTTTTTCGACGTTGATGCTTTTCACCAGAGCAGGATCAAGCTGGAAGCGGCTTTGGTGGTGGAAGATTTTTGTGGATTGGCTGGTGTTGTCGACTTCTAGGTTAATTTTGTCTTCACCAACGCCGCGGATGCTGTAAAACTGTGCTACGCCGTTGCCGCCACCAACATCCATACCGATTTGATCTTTCATGACTTGTTTTAAATCGGTCGAAATTTCGCGGTCGAGCTGGTTGCGGGTTACACGAGTCGGTACGGCAGTACCGGTGACCTTAATTTCATTCAGCTCGGCAGTTTCTGCGGGTTGCAAATTTTCGGCATGAGCGAAGCTTGTTGATAATGCGAGTGTAATGAGACTAAGGCGGAACACAGGAGAGGAGACCTTATTCATGATTTTTCCTAAGTAAAAAATTGACTGCTTATTCTAATTATTCTAATAATGATTATCAAATTCTTAATGGATATTAATAAATATATTCTGTTTTATTCCAATCTAAAATTAATAGGATTTTTATAAAAATCAATTAGTTTATATTTTAGTTAAATTTAGTAAAGATTCTTTGGCTGAGAAAGGGGTTGAGTCTTACTTTTTCTGAGAGGGAGAGATGGGATAGCTTGAATATCTGTCAATAAAGAATTTTGTCTATCAGTATTTTATTTAAAAGGCCGTCTGAAAAATATTTTTCAGACGGCCTAAATATTTATGTTTTACAGCAAAGGGCTCATTAGGCGGACGGCATTTTCTACGAGGCCGCGGAGTTTGGAGCGTTGTTGCCATGATTTGATGGCAATGTAGCTGCTGTTTTTAAGGTAGCTGCGCTGTAGGTGGTAGATTTGTTTGGTGGTGTCGCGATCGTAGATGGCAAGGCTTATTTCGAGGTTGAGGAAAAAGCTGCGCATGTCCATGTTGACCGTGCCGAAGAGGGAGTAGTCTTCGTCAATGGTCATGGTTTTGGCATGTAGAAGACCGCCTTCAAACATAGCGATTTTGACGCCGGCTTCCAGCAACATAGGGTAGTAGGCGCGTGAGGCGTAGCGAACCATCAGTGAATCGACTTTGGCAGGCAGTATTAGAGTTACTTTGACGCCGCGTTTGGCGGCAACGGTTAATGCCATGAGAAGCGGCTCGTCGGGGACAAAGTAGGGAGTGGTAATCGTGATTTGTTTGGTGGCGGCATAGATGGCGCTGATGATGGTTTCGTAGATAACGAAGCTGCCTTGCTCAGGGGCGGATGGAATGATTTGGGCAACAATATTGCCTTGCTGCATTTTTTCAGGAAGGATTTGGGGCAGCAGGCTTTGGGCTTGGTTGAGGTATGTTTGTACGTTTTGGAGGTTTTCATCGGTTTCGACGGCGAGGTCGGCGAAGAAGACGGCAGACAGTTCCAAAACCATAGGCCCTGTACAGCGCATCATGGCATCTATCCATTCTCCGACGCCAGAGTTTTGTTTGAAATAGCGTGGGTCGACAAGGTTGAAGCTGCCGGTGTAACCGATTTTGCTGTCGATAACGAGGATTTTGCGGTGGTTGCGCAGGTCGGTGCGCGTGAATAATGTACGCCAGATGCCGACAGGTAATGAGGTATGTACTTCAATGCCTGCTTGGCGCAGTATCTCTACCCAATCGCTTTCAAAAAAGCTCCTGCTGCCGACGGCATCGGCCAGTATGGAGCAGTCTACGCCTCTGGCTTTGGCGGCAAGAATTTCATTTAGAATTTCTTCAATGCGGCCTTTGGGTTCGATAATGTAAAAGGCCAGTAGGCAGGAATGGGTTGCGGCGCGTATGTCTGCGAGCATGCTGTCGATGATGGTATCGGTGGTTGAGAGCAGGCTCATGGCGTTGCCTTTGGTGGCACCCAGCCCCGTTCCTTTTTCGGCAACTTTACTGATGCCGTGGTAACGTGATTTGACTTGGTCGGCAATGTCGAGATAGATATCGGCTAGATGGGTGGCGGCAAAGTTGCGGTAGAAGCGGTTCATTTCGCCGGTACGTTTGGCGCGGGCGGTGCCTAGACGAGGCTCTCCGATAAGGATGTAGGCGATGGTTCCGAATACGGGGAAAAGGAATAGGATAATCAGCCAGGCAAAGGTTGAGCCGATATTTTTTTGTTTGTACAACACGCGCAGCATGCAGACGAGTGCGGCGCAGGTGTGGGCGAAGATAAAAATTTCGGTCCAGGTAATGTCTTTTAAAAAATTCATATTCGGTAGCGGGAGTAGATGTGTTTTAAGTTTGAAGGTGTCAGCTGATAAGCTTCAAATATTAAGTATATAGAAAAACTGTCTAAAAACAAATTTACACGATAATCGTGTTTTTGCTTTCAGACGGCCTTTGAGTTGCTTTAATTAACGGTGATACTGACGGGATAATTCATGTACGGTATCGACCAAAATTTTGGCGTGTTCGGGGTCGGCGTGTTGGTTGATGCCATGGCCGAGGTTGAATACATGGCCGCTGCCGTTGCCGTAGTCGGCGAGGATGCGTGCGACCTCGGTGCGGATAGATTCCGGTGTACCGAAGAGGGCAAACGGGTCGAAGTTGCCTTGCAAGGCAACTTGTTCGCCGACGCGACGACGTGCTTCGCCGATGTTGCAGGTCCAGTCTAAGCCCAATGCGTCTGCGCCGATTTCTGCCATACTTTCCAGCCATAAGCCGCCGCCTTTGACAAATACGATAACAGGCACGCGGCGGCCTTCGCTTTCGCGTTTGAGTCCGGCAACGATTTGTCGGATGTACTTCAGGCTGAATTCTTTAAATGCTGCATCGCTCAACACGCCACCCCAAGTGTCGAAAATTTGTACGGCTTGTGCGCCGGCATCGATTTGGGCATTGAGATAAGCGGTAACGGCTTGGGCGTTGGTGTCGAGGATTTTATGCAGTAAATCAGGGCGCGAATACATCATTGTTTTGATGGTGCGGAATTCTTTGCTGCTGCCGCCTTCGACCATGTAGCAGGCGAGTGTGAACGGGCTGCCGGAGAAGCCGATGAGTGGCACGCGGCCGCCCAGTGCTTTACGGATGGAAGTTACTGCGTCAAAGACGTATTGCAGTTTTTCCATATCGGGAACTTGCAGTTTGGCAATGTCGGCTTCGTGTTGCAAGGCACGTTCAAATTTCGGGCCTTCGCCTTCGGCAAAATACAGACCCAAACCCATGGCGTCGGGTACGGTCAGAATGTCGGAAAACAGAATCGCTGCGTCCAGATCAAAACGTTCTAAAGGCTGGATGGTAACTTCGGTTGCCAGCTCGGTGTTTTTACACAAATCGAGAAAGCTGCCTGCGCGTGCGCGTGTGGCTTTGTATTCAGGCAGATAGCGTCCGGCTTGGCGCATCATCCAGATGGGCGTGTATTCGACAGGCTGTTTGAGCAGGGCGCGGAGGAAAGTGTCGTTTTTCAGAGCAGTCATGATAAATAGGCTTTCTGATTTGGTGTGTTGGACAAAGTTCAGACGGCCTTAGATATGTATTGAGGCCGTCTGAAATGATTAAATGATTGGTTCTGTTGTAGATTTCATATTATCGCTTAATGCGAAATCAGCACATTAATTTGGTTGGGGAAGGGCTGCCGGATGTTCTTCTTCGGCCACGCTTTCCAAAACCAGATTGCGTTGTTCTTGCGCTTTTTGCGGCTGATCGGTTTCATCAAACACGCGAGCCAAGACCAAATGCGCAGATACGCTGGGTTGCAGGGCAATGCTGGCTTCGAGGTAGCCTTGGGCTTTGCCCCAAAGTTTGCGTCCGTAAGCCAGTTGGCCAAGATACATCAACAGTGGTGCATTGTCCGGTTGTTCCTGCAACCAAGAATCTGCCAAATCAATGGCTTTTTGCTGGTCGCGCTCGCTTAGGAAACGAACGGATTCGACAAATGCTTCCAAAAGCTCGGGCTGGCGGTTTTGCGGATAATGGTTTTTTACCCATTTGACCGCTTCGGCATACAAGCCCAAGCGCTCGTATTTTTCGGCAATCGCGACGCACAATTCGCCAGACTTCACACTTTCGGGAATCTGTTTCAAACAGGCTTTCAGACGGCCTGCATCGGTTACTTCGCTCAAGAGGCGGCGATATGCCCAGTTCTGATACTGTTCTGCTTCGTAATCGTTGATAGCGCCGGCTTTGACCAGTTTTTCCGCTTTTGCCAAGACATCTGAAGCATCGCCGTGATCAAAGGCATAACGCAATTGCAGGCGCACCAAGCGGCTTAAGTTGCCGTTGATTTTGGCTGCGGCTTCAAGATTTTGTGCGGCAGTCGGATAATCGCGGCAGCCCAGTGCGGATTCAGCCAGCAAAAGATGACGGGAAAGCTGTTGTTTTTGCGGAAGGTGTTCGATTTCGTGCAGGTAGCGGTCGCGCAGTTCGAAGTTTTCCATTTGGTCGGCCGCGTGCGCGCCCAACATCAAAGCCAGGGTACGGTTGTCGCCTGCTTCTTTGTTTTGCAAGACTTTGGCGGCTTCTTGTTCGGCTTTTTCAAAACGGCCTTCAAAATATGCCAAACCTGCGCTGTTCAAAGAGGCGGAAGCCTGACGGCCTTTGCGGGCAATGCCGAAGCGTTGCATACGCGCTGGAATATTTAAGAGGCCGAACACGAATTTAATCAGGAAATACAAGACGAATACGCTCAACAGCAGGCCTAAAACAAAGGCATGCAGATTGATACGCAGCATGGTTTGCTCAACCACGACATACACGTTACCTGTATAAATGCCGGAAGCCAACGCTAAACCAACGGCGGCGGCAAACAGAATGACAATCCAAACGACGGTTTTCATGCTTGCTCTCCTTTAATTTTGGCAGCAGGCTTGGTTTGGTTTTGTGGTTTGGCAGCTTCGGCGGCCGGTTCTTTTTTGTTTTCAGACGGCAAAGCAGGTGCTTCCAGAGATTGAGGGGCAGAAGCGGCAGCCGGTGCGGCAGTCGTGGCTTGTTCGGTAGCTGCAGCCGGAGCGGAAGCGGTTTTCTCGGCAGCTTGGGTTTGCGTAGCTTCTTCGGTCGTCATTTGTGTACGCGAACCTTCTTGATAAGCACGAACGGCGCTCAAGCTGGCTTTCAGGCTGTCGTCTGAAATCATGCGGACATCAAGGGCTTTGAGTTCGGCCAACTCTTTCAACCATGACTGGGTAGCAGGGGATTTGCTGTCGAAGTATTGCTTCACGGTTGCTTCAACGTTGTTCAAATCGCTTTGGTACACTTCGCCATTGTGTTGCAACAGGGCAATGCGCGCATCCAAAAGGCGTAGGCGCAGGTTTTCACGGATGAAGTAGGTTTGTTCGGGCGAAATCAACATGGCGTCGTTGCTGTCCAGATGACGGACTTCAACCAAGCCTTTGAGGGCATTGAGGGATTTCTCCCATGTGTTTTCCCACCAGGTTCCTGAATTGGTGGCTTCGACAGGCGCGGCACCTGGTTTCAATACGCCGTCCAAGACTAAAGGCAGGCCGGAAATACCGGTTTCCAAACGGTCGATACGCAAGGCTGTAGCGGAAATATCGACATAAGGACGGTTTTTCAGTGCGGCCAAATCATTGCTGATGGCTTGTTTGACGGGGATAAGTTCAGGCTGTTCAAAACGGCTTAAGCGACTGTCGATGTGTTCCAATACGCTGACCGCGCCTTGTAGGTTGCCTGACAGCATCAATTGTTGCGAAGCAGTGTTCAGCATGGATTCGGCTTCGTCAACCAGCCAGTTGATACGGCCTTTGAGTAACTCTTGATAAGCTTTCTGCGTTTGCAGGATTTGATCACTATTGTTTTTTTGACCGTTGTTCAGGCGGTCTAACTCGGTCTGAATAGCGGTTTGGCGGTTGAGGTTGTCTTTTAAAAGGCTGGAGTTTTCAGATTCGCCTAACGCAGCTTTGTCGATTTTTTGGTTGAATTCGAGCTCTTGGTTTTTTAAAACATTTTGACCCTGTACAAACAGGAATCCGCTCGCGCCTAGGCCAAGCAGTGCCAAGACGATCGCACCTGCGGCCAAGGCTTTGCCGCCAGATTGTTTGATGATAACAGGGGCGTTGTTTTGTGGGAGATTGTTGGACTCGGGCATGCTCGCCTCCACTCGCTGAGGTTGGGTAGGTTTGATTTGTTCAGACGGCCTGGTGTTTTCAGAACGTTCAGGCGCCGTAGTTGCCGTATTGGCAACTTGTTGGGTATCTTTATTGTCTTCGACTGGGTTCACTGCTTGGCTCCTTTGTGGTATGGATGAAAGTGCAGCGGATAAAGAAGTGACGGTTTCTACATGTTTGGCACCGACGATGCGAAGCGCATCGGCAATGCGAGGATGGTGGGTAAAGTATAGCAAGGATTCGAAGAATCGGGAAAATTGCGGCGGAATCTGATGGAAAAATTCGCGCGCGAGCTCGCCGGATGTAACGTAGGCGGCGGCGATGTCTTCAGTTTTAAAGTTCTGCCAATCGATGGCGTGTGGCCGTCTGAAATAGATTTCAGCGATGTTGATTTGGAAACCCAGTTCGGTCAGTTTGTCTGCTAGAAAATCACGGCCTCCATGGCCTCGAATGATTAGAACTCGGGCGTTGGGTGGCAGGGTTTTCCAAATAGGCATTCTCAAGACGGCTTCGCTGTCGTTACCATCTTCGGGAGAGAAGGCGGGATAGGGGGAGAATTGTGCCAAAGTATGTTGGCTGGTTTGGCCGACGGTAATGTGTACTTTAGGGCCGTCTGAAAAGGTCAGACACGGTACTGCAGTTTCAATAGCGGTCGGGCTGACCCAAAACACCACATCGGCTTGCTTGAATTGTTCGGGAAGTTTTTTTAGCGCCGAATGATCCAACTCTATTTCAATCGGACTCAATACCTGAGCCTGCCAACCGGCTGCATGGCAGGTTTGGATATCTTGCTGTGGACGGTTGGACGGACGGATGATGAGTAGAGTAGGCATAATGTGGGATAAATTATTAAGGTTTAGGCCGTCTGAAAGAAGGGTTTCAGACGGCCTGTTGCTGACGTACGTTATTGATCGACGAATGCGCGCTCAATCAGGTAGTCGCCGCGAACGCCGGTTTTCGGAGAAACGGTCAGGCCGAATTCGTCCAAGACGCTGCAGGTGTCTTTCAACATGGCAGGGCTGCCGCACAGCATGGCGCGGTCGTCTTGCGGATTGATTTTAGGCAGGCCGATGTCTTCGAAGAGTTTGCCGCTGCGCATCAAATCGGTCAGACGGCCTTGGTGTACATATTCTTCGCGTGAAACGATTGGATAGTAAATCAGTTTTTCTTTAACCAAGTCGCCCAGGTATTCGTGTTCGGGCAATTCTTTGGTGAAGCGGTCGTAGTATGCCAAGTCTTTTTTGTAGCGTACGCCGTGAACCAAGATGATTTTTTCGAATTGCTCGTAAATTTCAGGGTCTTTGGTAATGCTCAAGAAAGGGGCGATGCCGGTACCGGTGCTCAAGAGGTAGAGGTGTTTACTCGGATTCAGGTCGCCGGCAACCAATGTACCGGTCGGTTTTTTACTGATAAGGACATCGTCGCCGACTTTAAGGTGTTGTAGGCGGCTGGTCAATGGGCCGTCTTGTACTTTGATACTGAAAAATTCCAGATGCTCTTCCCAGTTGGCGGAAGCCACGCTGTATGCGCGCATCAGTGGTTTGCCGTCTACCATCAGGCCGACCATGACGAATTGGCCGTTTTCAAAGCGCAAAGATTCGTCACGGGTGCAGGTGAAAGTGAAGTAAGCGTCGGTCCAGTGGTGTACGGACAAGACTTTCTGGGTGTTGAATGCTGCCATTGATATTTCCTGTCGGATAAGGCCGTCTGAAAAGGATAGGTCGGGGCGGCCAAGGTTAATAAAAAGAATGGAATATGGTGTTCAGCTACTTGCTTGCCGGTTTGGCTGATTTTTCGCTGAGGCTGTGCAGGTCGGAATAGCGTCCGCCTGCGTTGATCAATTCATGATGAGTGCCTTGTTCGACTACATTGCCTTCGTGCATGACAACAATATTGTCGGCTTTTTCGATGGTCGAAAGTCGGTGGGCAATCACCAATGTGGTACGGTTTTGCATCAGATTTTCCAATGCGGTTTGCACCAAACGTTCAGATTCATTATCCAATGCGCTGGTGGCTTCGTCCAAAATCAAAATCGGTGCATTTTTCAAAAGTGCACGCGCAATGGCGAGGCGTTGACGTTGGCCGCCGGACAGTTTTAAACCGTTTTCGCCGACTTCAGTGTGCAAGCCTTGCGGCATTTTTTGGATAAATTCCCAAGCATTCGCGGCTTTTGCAGCATTGATAATTTCTTCTTCGCTGAATTTATCAGCTTGAGCATAGGCAATGTTTTCAGCAATCGTACCATTAAACAGGACAACATTTTGGCTGACGAATGCCATGCGGCTGCGCAGGTTTTCGAGCGTATATTCATTGATGTTGACGCCGCCAATCAAAACCTTGCCTTCATCCGGATTAAGGAAGCGCGGCAACATATTGGCCAGGGTGGTTTTACCGCAGCCTGATGCGCCGACCAATGCGGTCACTTTGCCTTGCGGTACAAGCAGGTTAATGTGGTTCAAGCTGTTGCGTTCGGCTTCAGGATAGCGGTGTACAACATTGCAAAATTCGATATCGCCAGGGTTTGGGCTGAGAATTTGTTTGCCTTCGTTGCTTTCTTCAGGTTGATCCAAAAAGGTGAAGACACTTTCTGCCGCCGCCAAACCGCGTTGCAGGGATTGCATCACACCGGTCATGCGTTTGATGGGGTCAAACATCATGATCATGCTCGACAAAAACGACATAAAATCGCCTGCACTGAAGCCGGAAAGCCCTGCTTGGCGGGCGGCTGCGTAAATAATCGCAGCCAGAGCAACCGAGGCCATTAATTGCGTAATGCCGGTACCCGCAGAGCTGGCGGAAACCTGTTTGAGCAGGTTGCGGCGCACATCGTCGGCAATACGGTTGAAGCGGCGGTTTTCATAATCTTGACCGCCGTAGATTTTTACAACGCGTTCACCATTAATGCTTTCGCCCAAGACCTGCATCAGCTGGCCAAGATAAATTTGGTTGTTGGCAGACAGTTTGCGCAAGCGTTTGCTGACTGTTTGGATACATACAGCAACAACCGGCAAGATGATAAAAGTAATCAGGGTCAAACGCCAGTTCAGATAAGTTAGCAAGCCCAATAGGCCGACTACGCTCACGCCGTCTTTAGCAATCACGGTAATGACGTTAAACCCTGCATCGGTAATTTGATTGACGTCGTTCAAGATACGAGACATCAAACGGCCGCCGGTATTGCTGCTGAAATACGAAGTCGGCAGATGCATCATTTTGTTGAACATTTCACCGCGCAAGCGCTGCACCAAGTGGCTGGACAGATACGTCGTGCAATATTCGTTGATGAAGTTAAACAGGCCGCGAACGAAAAACAGCGCCACAATTGCCAGCGGCAACCATGACATGCTTTTCATGTTTTTATCGACAAAACCTTCATTGATCAAAGGTTTGAGCAAGTAACCGAAAGCCGGCATCGTACCGGCGACAATCAGCATGGCCACTACGGAGACGATAAACATCTTCCAATAGCTTTTCAAATATCCAAGCAAACGCTTGTACAGCTCCCAGTTGGATGTGGCTTGTGTTGTCTGCATATCAATCCAAATTTAGAGCAAACATGCAATTCTAAACGAAAATATCTGTCATTACAATGTTTGCAATTGAAAGTCAAAAGGAGTCGGTATTGTTTTAACGCCTTGATTTTATATTGGGAACGACTGCGGCGTGGTGGGTTTGGCAATAATGTTACCCACTTCTCAAATATCGGTTGCGGCCGTCTGAAACTTTTTCAGACGGCCTGTGCAGTCGTCAAGGACGGCCGGTTAAGCCAGGGCTTCCTTAATGATGTCTTTCACTGCCGTTGCATTATTAGGGACAACACGGACCCGTTGTGGCAGATTTTCCAAGCCTTCCAATGCGGCAGGGCGGGGGATGGAAACTTCGCCGACAGCCTCATGGATGGTGGCTTCAAATTTGGCAGCTAATGCGGTTTCGAGGCAGACGATGGTTTCGCCGGCTTCGCGGACTTCACGGGCAACTTTGACGCCATCGGCTGTATGCGGATCAATCAATTCACGGTCTTGTTCGTAAACCTGTTTGATGGTGGCAAGGCGGTTGGCATGGGTTGATTTGCCGGAAACAAAGCCATATTGTTGATGTACTTTGTTTAAGGCAAATTCCAAATTGAAACCTTTGCCGGAGCCTACTTCAGCCCATAATGTTTTGATTTCGTCTGCATCACGGTCCATCAGGTCAAACACAAAACGCTCGAAGTTGGAGGCTTTGGAAATATCCATAGACGGGCTGGAAGTGACGTGGGTGTGTTCGCTGTTGCGCGGGCGGTATGCACCGGTTTTGAAAAATTCGTCCAATACGTCGTTTTCATTGGTGGCAACAATCAAGCGATGGATAGGCAGGCCCATTTGACGGGCGATATGGCCGGCGCAGACATTGCCAAAGTTGCCGCTTGGTACGCAGAAGCTGACTTTTTCGTCATTGCTCGAAGTGGCATTGAAATAACCGGCAAAGTAGTACACGACTTGGGCGACAATACGGCCCCAGTTGATGGAGTTGACTGTGCCGATATGGTATTTGGCTTTGAATTCGGCATCGTTTTGTACGGCTTTGACGATGTCTTGGCAGTCGTCAAACATGCCTTCAACGGCGATATTGTGGATGTTGGCATCTTGCAGGCTGAACATTTGCGCGCGTTGGAATGCGCTCATTTTGCCTTCCGGAGACAGCATGAAGACATTGACGCCTTTTTTACCGCGCAGGGCATATTCGGCGGCAGAGCCGGTGTCGCCGCTGGTTGCGCCTAAGATATTGAGTTCTTTGCCTTCTTTGTTCAATACATATTCAAACGCATTGCCCAAGAATTGCATGGCCATGTCTTTGAATGCCAAAGTCGGGCCGTTGGAGAGGGCTTGGATTTTGATACCGTCTGAAAGTGTACGCACCGGAGTAATGGCTTTGGTGCCGAATACTTCTTCGGTGTAGGTACGGTTGATGATGTCGCGTAAATCATCAGCAGGAATGTCGGTGGCAAACAGGCTCATGACTTCAAACGCCAGTTCAGGATAGCTGAGTGTGCGCCATTGGTCTAAGGTAGCACGGTCGATTTGAGGGTATTGCTCAGGCAGCATCAAACCGCCGTCAGGAGCCAAACCCATCAATAAAACTTCGCTGAATTGCTTGCGTGCGGTTGCACCGCGGGTGCTGATATATTTCATGATTTCTTCTCTATAAAAACAAAAATATTGCCGGTCAAAACAGGAAACCCGCCTGAGAACCATCCCGCAAGTCGCCTTATCCCGACCTTAATCTACTATAAACTTTCAGACAACCCCGTTACACAGAGGTCGTCTGAAAAACATTATCTATACAAACGCTTGAAACAAGCATTGACGGTTTTCACCGTTACCGACGCAATCGCCCGATCCCGCGAAGAAGGATTCAAAACATCCATCAACTCTTGCGCGGACACCTGATTCGGCGCCTCCTCGCTCGCGCAGCCGCAGATTTTGTCTTCCCACTCGCGCTGTTTGTCCGCGCTCATCGTTAGCGCGACCAAACGCCATTCATTGCGCTTGTTCAACTCCGAACGGCATTGATGATCGACTGCCATTTTCACCATGCTGCCGCCGATACCCGTACCGCCGCCCAACCCGCCGAACGCCGAGTCAGAATTATAAGCGCAACCGCCCAACAATACAGCCGCCAAAGCAACGGCAGCAACCTTCTTCATATTCATAATTATCCCTTGCCGCAAGGTCGTCTGAAACGCCCCGCAAAGTCTTTAAACAAACGCGTATTATACCGTAAGCAGTGTGAGATGGGGGATTGGGGAAAGTCGGGGTATAATTCAGTACTTATTTAAAAATGGGGCATTTTTAGACATGAATCATTTTAAAAAAAACAAACAGAAACAAATTAGATCACTATTACTTATAAAGTCTTCAGAATTAAATGAAAAATCAATATTTATCAATTATTTAGAAATAGTTGGTAAATTTTTTGCAGCTTTGGCTGCGCTTGGATTAATAC
Source organism: Neisseria sp. P0009.S010 (assembly GCF_051958545.1). NCBI lineage: Bacteria > Pseudomonadati > Pseudomonadota > Betaproteobacteria > Neisseriales > Neisseriaceae > Neisseria > Neisseria sp. P0009.S010. The sequence continues at coordinate 182,020 of NZ_JBQCVH010000003.1, read as the reverse complement.
TTGGAAGCTTTTTAACTCATCGCTATTTAGATTTTATTGAACAATCTAGCATCTTCCCTGATGCCATGACTTCTTCTTCCAGTTTAACTACTATTTTATTTGTTTTTGCTCTAATTCTTATAGTTTTCATTTTTCCTTTTGTATCTCCTTATTTTCTACTACACATATCTAGTGAATATAGAAAACAAGGGAAGAAGCTTAAAAAACTACATTTACCTTTATATACTTTAGCCTCAAGCTTCCCGATTCTGATTACATTACTTATACTAATGGAATACTTTGGGAATAAAGATAACTTACCAATTCATGTTTTTTCTCTAATTATATTGACACTACCCTGCTTTTTTTATCTACTACAGGGAAATATCTACATTTTTTCAAAACTTTTAAAATATGAACTGCCATCAGATAACTATTGTGATAATAAAAAACAAAATATAATTCTAAAGTCTATTAAATCTATTAAAATTTATTTCTTCCAAATTTTATATACTATATTTTATTTTACTTGTTTAATCTTCATAATTATAACGACAATTCCACTCATTCTTATACTAGGCTCAGTAGCAGATTTTAAATATACCAAAGAAAGTGTAATTTCATTTCTGAGTACTATCAAATCCACCTTATTTATACTATTCATCTTGCTCTTTATATCATTTACAATGCTTTTTTACCCTTTCATTTTTATAATCCTAGCATATGATTGGATACCTAACGGATTAACACAATACATGTACTTATATTGCTTAAGTTTCTTTATATTCCTAAATATCAAATTTGTAGTAGATGAGATAAATAAAAGCAATAGCATCAAAGCAAAAAATAAATCTATTTATACATTTCCCGTTTTTCTTTCTTTTTTGTCATTTTTACTTTTGCTTTCATATTCTAATAACTCTGCAATACATATGCTTTATCCTGTTCGATTTGTGGAAATTCCTAAAAACTCTTCATGGTATTTATTACATAATAATTTTCAACAAAACAACGGCTTCCAAGAAATCAATGGCATTAACAAAAATGACTTGGTTAAATTAAAACAAAAATTCAAATGTCCCATACTTTCAGAAAATGAAAAATTAAAAAAAGGTATTGATTGTTCTTCGAAACCTGAACAACGCAACAATGCCTTATACGGCTATATGGCTTGGAACTTAGGTGACACCAAAGTTTTCTGCCCGCCCACTGCTGAAAACAACAAAGGAAAAGAGGAAGCTGCAAAATTAGCTGAGGAATGTATCGTCATCAGCGGGAGATCACTACAAATTTTGAATGAAAATTATATTGATATTACGCCCAAAGAGCGTTAATCCCCCTTTCAGACGACCTGCTATAATCCACGTCGTCTGAAAACCCTTTTCACGGAATCCGCTATGTCCGACCTTTTTGCCCGTCAACCCGAAGCCCCTTTAGCCGAACGCCTGCGCCCGCATTCTTTAGACGATGTTATTGGGCAGCAGCACTTAATCGGCGAAGGTAAACCTTTGCGCGTGGCGGTCGAGGGAGGAAAGCCGCATTCTATGTTGCTGTGGGGGCCGCCAGGTGTAGGCAAAACCACGCTGGCACGGATTTTGGCGCAGAGTTTCAATGCCCAGTTTCTGCCTGTTTCCGCTGTATTTTCCGGTGTGAAAGACATACGCGAGGCAATCGAGAAAGCTGAAATTGCCTTGCAGCAAGGGCACGCGACGATTTTGTTTGTTGACGAGGTACACCGCTTCAACAAAGCGCAACAGGACGCATTTTTGCCTTATGTCGAAAGTGGCTTGTTAACCTTTATCGGTGCTACCACGGAAAACCCGTCTTTTGAAGTCAATCCGGCATTACTCAGCAGGGCGCAAGTTTATGTCTTGCAATCCTTGTCTTCAGACGACCTGAAGAAGCTGATTGCCAAAGTATTGGCTTTGCCTGAATACCAAGAGTTTACAATTGAAGCGGATGCGCAAGAATTGCTCGTGAATACCACCGATGGTGATGCGCGCAGATTGTTGAACTTGATCGAGCAGCTTTTACGCGCTGCTAATACACGCCGTCTGAAAACCCTGACTGCTGAATTTCTCGCCGACAGCTTGGGCGCGCAAATCCGCCGTTTCGACAAAGGCGGTGAGAGTTTCTACAACCAAATTTCTGCGCTGCATAAATCCGTGCGCGGTTCGCATCCCAATGCAGCATTGTATTGGTTCTGCCGTATGCTCGACGGTGGCACCGACCCGCGCTATCTCGCCCGCCGCATTGTCCGCATGGCATGGGAAGACATCGGTTTGGCCGATCCGCGTGCTTTAACGATTGCCAATGATGCCGCCGCAACTTATGAGCGCTTAGGCTCGCCGGAAGGGGAGCTTGCTTTAGCTCAAGCCGTGTTGTATCTCGCCGCAGCCGCCAAATCCAATGCAGGCTATAAGGCATACAACCAAATGCGCCGTTTCGTCAAAGAAAATGCCAGCGACGAAGTGCCTGTCCACCTACGCAATGCGCCGACCAAGTTGATGAAAGAATTGGGCTACGGACGCGAATACCGCTACGCCCACGATGAACCAAACGCCTACGCCGCCGGCGAAAGCTATATGCCCGATGGCTTGGACGAACCCGATTTCTACCAACCCGTCCTGCGCGGGCTGGAAATCAAAATTGGCGAAAAGCTAAAATGGTTGAAATCCTTGGATGAAGATGCGCTGGATGATTAAAACAATAAATGTACATAATACAAATCTAAGATCAAATTGAATTTTTCAGACGGCCTTTGCTGTTTGAATATTTTTAACCTATACCATACACAAACTTTTTCATGAATATTTTTGAAGCCTTACTATTATTGTGCCTGCTGATTGTCATTAGCGCGTTTGTGTCCTGTTCCGAACTCGCGCTTGCTTCGGCACGTAAAATCAAATTGCAGGTCATGGCGAAAGACGGCGGCGATACCCGTGCGCTTGATGTAATTAATATGCAGCAGCAGCCGGGCAGTTTTATTACCGTTGTCCAAATTGGTTTGAACGCCGTCGCCATTCTTGCCGGTATTGTCGGCGAGGCAGCAATACGTCCGTATTTTGGCAAACTATTGGAGAACGCAGGCAGTTGGGGCAGCACAATTGCCTCTTTGCTGACTTTCTCGCTGGTTACAGGCAGCTTTATTTTAATTGCCGACCTGATGCCCAAGCGTATGGCAATGACCCATCCCGAAGCGGTGGCGGTACGCATTGTCCGTCCGATGATGTTTCTGATTTTTATATTAAAACCCCTTGTCTGGGTTTTTGACGGGTTGGCAAACGCAATATTCAAACTCTTCAAAATCTCAACTGTTCGTCAGGAGCAGCTGACCTCGGAAGATATTTATGCCGTCGTTGATGCAGGCGCTCAGGCTGGTGTGTTGAAAGAACAAGAGCACTATCTGATTGAAAACATTTTCGATATGCAAGAGCGCACGGTCACTTCCACCATGAGCACGCGCGAATATATCGTCTATTTTGACAAACACGACGACAGCGATACCGTATTGGAAATGATGTCGGACAAACCGCACAACAAATTCCTCGTATGCGACGGCGATTTGGAACGCGTCATCGGTTATATCGAATCGCATACGCTGCTGACTTTGTTTTTAAAAGAAAAAGACGTCCGCCTGACCGACAAGCGCGTGTTGCGTAAAGCCTTGTTCATCCCCGACACGCTGTCGCTTTACGATGTCTTAGAAACCTTCAAAACTTCCGGCGAAGACTTTGCCGTAGTGGTGAACGAATACGCGCTGGTGGTCGGCGTGGTAACGCTGAAAGATGTGATGAGCATTGTTATGGGCGAGCTGGTCAATACCGAAGAAGAGCCGCAAATCATCCGCCGTACAGAAGACACATGGTTGGTGGACGGTGCCACGCCGCTTACCGATGTCATGCGCGCGCTGGATATCGAAGAGTTTCCCAATTCGGAAAACTACGAAACCATCGCCGGCTTTATGATGTATTCCCTGCGCAAAATCCCGAAGCGTACGGATTTTCTGGTTTATGCCGGTTATAAATTTGAAATCATCGATACCGAAAATTTGAAAATCGACCAACTTTTGGTTTCCAAACAAGGAAATATGGTGGGGAAAATGTAACGGGTTGCAGGGAACACTTGAAAAGAAAATTAAAAAATGAATAAAAAGGAAAAAATATTATGACGACAACCGAACCTCAAAAATACGCCCGCAGCCTGCACGCGCCCATCAGCCTTGGTACCACCTCTGACGACCGTTTTATGCCGCGCGGCTTTCTTTCATATTTTGCCTCACTGCCGAAATTGGTTTTAACCGAAAAATTAGATGGGCAAAACAACTGCTTTGCCGCACACGGTCTCTATGCCCGTAGTCATGCTGCGCCTACCCAGCATCCGTGGGATAAACCTTTGCTGCAACGATGGCAGCAAATCAAAGATGATTTAGGCGATCTTGAACTTTTTGGCGAGAATATGTATGGCATTCATTCGATTGCCTATTCGCAACTGGAAAGCTATTTTTACCTGTTTGCAGTCCGCCGTAGCGGACATTGGCTTTCATGGGAAGAGGTTAAATTTTATGCGCAGCTGTTTGATTTTCCGACTGTACCAGAAATACCCATTGTCCAGCCTCTTGCAGATTTCACTCAAAAATACGCCAATGAAGATATTGCTTTAGCGCAATGGCTTGCCGCTAATTTGGGAGAGCTGTGGACAGACAGCGTACAAACTGCCGGTAAGCTTGGCGGCTACGATCCGAAAACAGGAGCGGCATGCAGTGAAGGTTTCGTTATCCGGAACGCCGCTGATTTTGCCACCAACAACGGCAACCTGCCTGTTCAATTCAATGAATTTGATAATCTTTTCAAATTGGTGCGAGCCAAACACGTTAAAACCGACGTTCATTGGACGAAAACTTGGAAGCCTGCCCGTCTTATCGATTACGACAAATACCATTGGCAAAGCTGGCAGTTTCAGACGGCCTGAAGTCCAATTATCCAATAATAAGAAAGACAATTATGTGGACATTCCCAGATTACATACCCGGTCAACTTCCTGATTGGCAAGCCTTAGAACGTCGTTTCAGCTGGTTTGCCGATATGAAGGATGTTCCGCAAGACCCTGAGTGGCATGCTGAAGGCGATGTATTTACGCATACCAAAATGGTATGCGAAGCCCTTTTACAACTGCCCGAGTTCCAAGCGCTTGATGGACAGGAGCAGCATATTCTGTTTGCTGCCGCCATGCTGCATGATGTGGAAAAACGCAGTACGACCAAGCGTGAAATAGAAAACGGTAAAGAGCGTATCGTTTCGCCGCATCACGCAAAAAAAGGCGAGCATACCGCCCGTACTTTACTGTATACCGAACTTGCCGCTCCGTTTGCTGTAAGAGAAGCAATCGCCAAACTCGTGCGTTTGCACGGATTGCCCTTATGGGCGATTAACAAGCCTAATCCTGAGCGAGCCGTCATAGCGGCCAGTTTGCAGGTCAATACTGCGCATCTTGCCATGTTTGCTAAAGCTGATGTTCTCGGTCGTATATGTTGCGATCAACAGGATATTTTGCTGCGCATTGATTTGTTTCGTGAACTCTGTGAAGAAAATGCCTGTTGGGGTGAGGCACGTACGTTCGCCAGCGACTACGGCCGCTATCTCTATCTTAACGGCCGTAGCGAAATGCCGGATTATCAGCCATTTGATGATCAGACCTTTGATGTGTACGCCATGTGTGCCATAGCAGGCAGCGGTAAAGATAGTTACATCAGGCAACATCTTGCTCATCTGCCTATGCTGTCGCTGGATGAGATTCGCCGTGAGCGTAAACTCAATCCCGCGGATTCCAAACATACCGCCGAAGCAGTGCGTTTGGGTAAAGAGCAGGCAAAGGAATATCTGCGAGCCCATACGTCATTTGTCTTCAATGCGACCAACCTCAACCGCGACCTGCGCAGCAAATGGCTGCCGATGTTTGCCGATTACGGCGCACGTGTGCATCTCATTTATTTGGAAGTGCCTTACACGCAATTACTATCGCAAAACCGTAACCGCGAACATTCCGTGCCGAATGATGTGTATCACCGCATGATAGAAAAGCTGGAAATCCCTGATTACAGTGAGGCGCATACAGTGGATTTTGTGGTCTCTTCTTAATAGGTAAGAACCTTGTAATCAGGCCGTCTGAAACAATCCAATGTTTCAGACGGCCTTTTTATGAAATCAAAAATTACTAGAGCTAAGGCGGAGGCCTTTATTCGCAACTCAAGTTTTTTGTTTTTTCGGCGAATGTATCCATGGCAATTTGGCACATGCGTTCACGTTGGCCTACGTCGGCGGCGGGCAGGATTTGGCGCAGGTATTTTGTGTTGTCGCGTTGGAACGATGCTTTATCGCCTGCTTTTTGGTAACACGCATCCGCACGGGTAAAGTATTGCTGGCAGATTTTCGGCAATTCTTCAAAGGACAAGGGTTTGCTTTTGTGCATGCCGTGTGCGGAGACGGAGAGGGAGGAAAGGGCGCACAGCGCGATGATTAAGGTTTGGGAAATGGTTTTCATGGTAAGCCTATTTATTGAAGTGGTGTTTAAATCAATTGTTCGCCCCAATGCAGCTTTTGGCGCAGGGTTTTAAAGTATTGGTAATCGGTGGGATGGAGGACGCGCAAGGGGTTGTGATAGCGGCGGATGATGATGCGGTCGAAGTTTTGCACGTCGATATGGGATTGTCCGTCAAAGTGTGCGCGTGCGTCGCCGCTTTTGGTAATGAGGATTTCGATTACGCTGGTGTCGGAGATGGCAATCGGGCGGTTGGTCATGGATTGCGGGCAGATAGGTACAAGTGTGAATGCGTGCAGGCCGGCCTGCATAATGGGGCCGCCGGCGGCAAGCGCGTAGGCGGTCGAACCTGTCGGCGTGGAAATAATCAGGCCGTCCGAACGTTGGGTATAGACAAATTCTTGATTGATAAAGACTTCAAATTCAATCATTTGGCCTGCGCCACCACGAGACAGTACGGTGTCGTTGAGGGCGAGGGCGCGTTCGATGGTTTCGCCGTCACGAATGATGCTGGCTTCGATGAGGATGCGCTCTTCGGGCAGATATTTACCTTCCAGTACGGGGCGGATGCCCTCAACCATGGTGTCGCGTGAGATTTGGGTAAGAAAGCCCAAGTGGCCTTGATTGATGCCGATGATGGGGACGGCGCGCGGGGCGACTTCGCGGGCGGCGGAGAGGAAGGTGCCGTCGCCGCCGAGCACAACGACGAGGTCGCAATATTTGCCCAGCTGGGCTTTGTTTACGGTTTCGCAGTATGCGGAATCTTGGATATAGACGCAGTGTTCTTCTACGCTCAATTCATCCAGATAGATGGTGAAGCCGTTTTCGCGCAGAAAAGAAACCAATGTGTGGACGGTATCTTGAATCTCGGGCGTATTGGGACGCGTAACGATACCGATGTTTTTGAATGGGCTTTTCATGATAGTGGCCGTCTGAAATTAAGTGTCTAATCTATCCAGATATCGCGCTCGAGGCGGTCGAGGCGTTCGTTTAGGCGGGCAACGTCGTCACGCAGTTTGTCCACTTCTTCCAACCATGCGGCAAGCGTGGCTTGGTCGATAACAGGGGATTCGGGTTCGCGTGAAAAGTCGCTGATTTGCTCGGCAATGCTTTTGCCGATTTTTTTCATGGTGCGACCGATGTCGCCGGCGCGCGAGCTGATGCTTTCTGCGGCCACATGACCGAATACACGCGCCAAATCTTCGCTCGGATAATAGCGCAGTCCACCCAAAATAGGAAGGACGGACATGCCCAATACCAAGTCGCCTTCGAGGCTGATGTCGCCCACGCCGGGCTGGCCGCCTTGGAGGATTTTTTGGATGGCGCTGTTGTGGAATGTGATGTTGGTGTCGGCGGTTTCATTTGCGGTTTCAAGAAAACCTTGTTCGCTGATGCGTCCGGTCAGTCTGAAACCGGTTAGGCTGATGCAGATGATGCTGCCTGCAAATTCAGACAGCTCGCGCTGTTGCTCTGGATTTTGCTGTATCAGGTGGTTGATAAGGGGAAATAGGGCGGACATGGTTTACTCTAAATGCCGTCTGAAACGGATTAATGGGTTGAGTCGCAATTTTACAGGCTTAGCCCGTCTGCGCAAACGGTATTTACAATTTTGCCGTTGCTTTTGTCATCAACGATGAAATCAGGAGCCGGCAGGCCGAGTTTGGCCGCTTCGGCAGTATAAAATTCGGCTCGGCTTGGGTGGCGGGGTTCGACAATATTGCGGATACGTTTGCCGTCAGCTTGGCAGGCCGTCTGAAAAAGGACTTGGACGGCCAAGTCTTTATGAAGAATATTGATGGGTCGATTGCCACCTTGAATGCGTGTTTTTTGAACCAGCTTGGTAACGGGATGACGGTCGGCAGAGTAAAGCCCGCCCAGTCGCAGTATGTCGATATGGGGGACGGCGCTTTCCAGCAAGGCTTGCTCGACTGCGAGGATTTGACGGGCAGATTCGGTTTGCGGATCGGGCGGCATGGTTTCATCGCATATGCGTGCTTGGTCGCCATACACACTGGTGCTGCTGGTAAAGATGATGTGTTGTACCTTAGATTGCTCGGCAAGTTGAATCCACTTTTTCAGGGTATCGGCGTAATGGTTTAATGACGAAGGCGGAAGCAGGCAAAACCATGTCGGCTTGTTGATATGGTTTTGCCACAAGGCCGAACTGTGAAAAATATCGTCTTGATTCAAATCGATGATGTCGAGTTCAATCGGCAGATTGATGTCGTCAGAGGTCAGGTTGCGTTTGACGGCGGCTACCTGACTGCCTTGTTCATAACATTTTTGCGCCAGCGGCAGGCCGAGATAACCTAAGCCGAGAATGGAAATATTGGGAAGGTGCATAAATAAAGCATCCGAAAATTAACAGGCCGCCTGAAAATCGCTTTAACTTGGTTAAAGCCACGTTTTCAGACGGCCTTTGTATGGAAAAATTAATGGTTGCTGCCGATTTTTTGGTCGAATTCAGCGCGGTGTTCCGGCAGGAGGTAAGGGCGCAACAGGCTGAGTGTGCGGCTGATGCCCCGTACTTTGGAATCTTCGGTCAACTTGGCGCGGCCGCGCAGGGAGCTGTCGAAGTCAAACCAGTATTTCGTCACCATCCACATATTGACGGCAAGGTCGTTCATCGCGGTTTGGTCTGCGCTGATGATGTTCAGACCGTTGAGCTGGGTCAGCAGGTTGACCAACAGCGGGGACACTTTGGCTTGGGTAAAGGTATTGTGCTCGCCCAATAATTCGGCACTGCGGGCAAGCAGGGTATTCACATCGCTGAAAAGGAAACGGTATTCCCACATCACATCATAAATACCGGCCATGTAGTTGATGGAGTCTTCAACATTAGACGGCAACACAGCTTCGTTAAGGTAGACAAGCAGGGCCTCGCTGTAACGTTTGAACAATTGGACGATGATTTCGTCTTTGTTGCGGAAATGGTAGTAGAGGTTGCCCGGGCTGATGCCTAAGTGGGCGGCAATATGGTTGGTGCTAATATTGCGCTCGCCTTCTTCGTTGAACAAGGCAAGGCTGGCATTGATGATTCGTGTGTAAGTGTTGACTTTAGCAATGCGCGGCATGGAATACACTCCTTTGTTTTATAGGCTGTATGAAGTCGGCAGCCAGTTGGGTTCTGCGTGTAATTCTACCTGAAATTGAGTAAATACTGTATTACAAACATATTGTGCTAGCTGGTGGACATCTTGCGCGGATGCATTGTTTTTATTTACCAAAACCAAAGCCTGTCTGTCATGCACAGCCGCACCGCCGATCTGATGGTCTTTCAGACGGCATTGGTCAATCAGCCAGCCGGCCGCGAGTTTGACCGAACCGTCAGGCTGCGGATAGCGTGGCATATTGGGGTATTGCTGCAACAAATCGGCAGCTTTTTCAGCGCTGACAACAGGGTTTTTAAAGAAACTTCCGACATTACCAAGCACGTTAGGATTAGGTAGTTTACTGTTGCGGATTGCACACACTGCATCGGAAACATCTTTAGCCGTTGCCTCGCGGTCTTGGCTTAGTTCGGCAACCGCTGCCGCCAAATCGCCATAGCCCAAGTTCGGCACAAAATGCTCTTTTAACGCGAATACAACCGAAACAATCACATAACGGCCTTTGCCTTCCTGTTTGAATAGGCTTTCACGATAGGCAAAGTCACAGTCGGCATTGGAAAGTTCGACAAAGGTGTCCGTATCCAAATCAAAGCAGCGTACGCTATGGATAACATCTTTCGCTTCAACACCATATGCACCGATATTTTGTACCGGAGACGCGCCGACCGTGCCCGGAATCAGACTGAGGTTTTCCAGCCCGCTTAAACCCAGCCCAACCGTGTGCAAAACAAAATCATGCCAAATTTCCCCAGCCTGAGCCTCGATATAAACCAGGCCGTCTGAACGCTCAATTTCGCGTATTCCCTTGTTTTCCATATGCACAACCAGACCGGCATAGTCCTCCATCAAAAGGATATTGCTGCCGCCGCCGAGCCATAAAACAGTATTTCGGTTGAACTCGGGCAGCCGGACGATGTCGCGCAACTCGTCGGCATGTTTGAGTGCAACAAATGCTTGGGCTTGGGCGCGAAGGCCGAAAGTGTTGTAGGGGGTGAGGTCGGTTTGGTATTGGATGGGTTGCATGATGATTTGTGATTTTGTGGATTCAGGTCGTCTGAAAACTTACTATTTAACAATTACGATAGGTAATGGGGTTTTGGGGCGCTTTATAATTTTCTTGGGAAGAATAGGTCAGCTTATTCACGATTTCTTCATAAATGTCGGAGCCTTCTGGTAACGGCTTGCCTTCAAACATCCAACGACCTTGAATAATATCGTCGGCAGAAATCCATCTTTCGATTTCATACACTGCCAATGTCCAGCCGCGATAGACTGCAACTGCATATTTTGCTTTTTCACGTCGGCTTCCGATTTTCCAATATTTCCGTGTGCGTTCGTAAATTTCCTTATCCCTATTGGCTTCAGGAATATTCCCAGATCTAATGTCTTTTTTCAGTTTCTCGTATTCGTTATTAATCGTAATTAAAACAATAGGTTTATCAGTTTTCAATTCTTGCGCATCATATTTTCGTTTTAATTCGGATAAGCTCATCAATCCTACTTCAGAAGAATGTGTGCCGCCTTGAATATTAGTCAGCGGCTGCTGGCTCGGTTTGACTAAGGAGAGTAGGTCTATTGCCATCGCTTCATATTCAAAAGCCTGTTTGTCTGTTTGGATGTTGTGCCGCAGAATGTAATACACGGGTTGGTTTCCACTTTGATGTATTTCCCTAATCAAGGCAATTTTATCACTTGGCGTTTCTGTTTCTTGTAATGAACCTAGGGCATGATGGAAAACGCGATTGCCTATGCCTTTTCCTACATAGAAAATATTGCCGTCTCTAGGATCAATCAAGCAATAAACATAGTAAGCAAGTTTTTCTATAATGGAAGTTGAAAACATTTTTCCCTTAAAAGTGAATAAGCCGTAAATGAAATATCAATGGAGGTCGTCTGAAAGAAATTTCAGACGACCTTATGCGATCTGACCATCTCTTTACTGCAAAGCTCCAGGCACCATACCAATGCGATGGCGGCAATCGTCAGGGAAACGGTCAGCGCGGTCCAGAAGCCGTAAATGCCCATATCGACATGATAGGCAAGCAGGTAGCCGGGCAGCAGGCCGCAACCCCAGAAAGCCACGGCATGGATGAACATCGGCATTTTGGTCACTTTATAGCCGCGCAGCGCATATGAAGCGATACATTGGGTAGCATCTGCCAGTTGGAATAGGGAGGCAAAAAATAAAACGGTCGCGGCAATGCCTAATACTGCCGCATCGTTGGTGTACATACCGGCCAACTGAAAGCGAAAGATGACCAAGAGCAGCGCGGTACAGGTGGCAAGTACCCAGCCCAGCACCAGCGACACGCCTGAAATATAACGCGCCCGCAAAAAATCGCGCCGTCCGAGCGAAAAGCCAACGCGTACCGTGCTTGCAGAGCCGACGCTTTGCGGAACCATATACAAAATGCCCGACAGGCTGATGACGACTTGTTGCGCGGCGACATAATCTTCGCCGAATGGCGCCACCAAAAAGACGATAAACGAAAACGCGCTGGCTTCTAGAAAATAAGACAAGCCGATGGGTGCGCCGATTTTCCAAATCTGTTTAAAGGCCGCCAAATCGGGTTTGCCGATTTTTGCTGTCAAGCCAAACGGACGGAAGAATTTTTCTTTGGCGATATAAAGCCACAAAGCCAATGCGCTGAACCAAAATACCGCCGCCGTTGCCACGCCGCAACCTGCGCCGCCCAAAGCAGGCATACCGAATTTGCCGTAAACAAACACATAGTTCAGCGGCACATTCAATACAAATGCCGCGAAGCTGACCAACATAATCACGCGCGGACGGTTCAAGCTGGAGGCATAAGCGTGCAGGGCGCGGTGTATCATGGCGGCAGGCATTGCCAAGCTGGTAAAGAACATATATTGCGCCATCGTGTCCTCGACATAATCGTTCAATGTCAGCCAATGACGGAACGGCGTAATCATCGCCCACATCAACAGCATGCCGAATACGCCCAAACACAAGCCAAACCAAATGCCCTGCATTCCTGTTTTGCCGACTTCTTCGGTTTTACCTGCGCCGTACAACTGGGCAATCATCGGGTTCAACGCCGCCATCACGCCCATAAAGGTAATGTAAATCGTGGAAAATGCGCTGCTGCCCAAAGCCACCGCGGCCAAATCTTCCTTACCTGCGCCACCAGCCATTACCGTATCGACAAAACCAATACCCACTTGCGCCACTTGCGCCAACAGCATAGGCAGGGCGAGGGCAGTAAGCAGACGGGTTTCTTTTAAGAAAACAGGAAAGGCAAAGCGGTTGAGGTTCAGTAGCATAAGTGTGTGCGTGGATTGAGGATAAAGGCCGTCTGAAACGGAAACGTAAAATTATAAAGGGTAATGCTGATAAGCAGGCAATATGTTGTTTAATCGCTAAATTTTTCAGACGGCCTTAAATGTCGGATGTCTTTTTACTGCTTCCAACCAGCTGTCCGGCGTTTGAAACTGCATCAGGCCGTCTGAAAGCGATACTGCGGCTTGGGTAGTCGAAGCGCGGGTCATTTTTTCGTTGGTTTCGGCATCGTAAATGGTGTAATCGATACGCAGGCAGCTTTCGATCTCGACGATGTCCATATCAACGCGGATCTTTTGGCCGAAACGGGCAGGGCGGATGTATTTGAGGTTCATCTGCACAATCGGCCAGCTGTACCCCTGCCGTCCCATCTCGTTGTAGTCGTAACCGATGGAAGACAAAAAAGCACAACGTGCGGTTTCAAGGTATTTGACATAGTTGCCGTGCCACACGATGTGCATGGCATCTACGTCAAAAAAAGGAACTTCGGTTTCAAAGCTGTGTTGGCAGTAGATGTGTTTTTTCATGGTTTAAAAGAGTGAGTGTGATGGTTTCAGACGGCGTCTTCGCCCCAAAAATCATAAAAATTGAACCATTGTAGCGGATTTTGCGCACATTCTTGCGCCAAAATGTCGGCAAAACGCTGCATCGCGTCTTTGACGGCAGCCTCGCGGTTGCCGCGTTTCCAGCTGGAAGTGTCGGTAAAGCGGCGCAGTTTCAAATGATAGCGGCCGTTTTGTTTGACGCAAAACAGCGTGTTTACCTGTGTTTTTAAAAGCGAAGCCAATAGCCATGCGCCTTGCGGCATAGGGGCAGTGTGGCCTAAGAAATTAATGTCGGCGGTTTTCTCACCGCGTACAGGCACGCGGTCGGCCGCGATGGCAATCCATTCGCCGTTTTCGATACGGTGGTTTAATTCCATCATCAGGGTGGTGTCCAAATCTGTCACCTGAATCAGACGGATATGATCTGCACCGGCTTTTTGCAATGCCTCGTTAAATGCCTGCGCGTGTTTGCTGTGCACCAATACGTTGAGTCTGAAATTTTTATGGTGTGACACCAGCGCACGGCAAACTTCGGTATTGCCCAAGTGTGAGCAGGCAAAAATCTGGCCGCGTTCGTTGCGCTTGACTTGCGAATAGATGTCGTCCGGGTCTTCAATTACCAAATCTTCATAACGGATTTTGCGTTGCCACACGGCAAAACGGTCGCAAACCGCTTCGCCAAATGCGACGAATTGTTTGAATACGCTGTGTTTCGGCAGGACAGTATGGGGAAAGGCCATCTGAAGACGGGTTTGATAGCGTAAGACATGACGGCGCGGTTTGGGCGCGGTTGCATAAAAATACAGCACCACAAACCAAATGCACGGCCTCATGAAAAAAGCCGGCAGATAGCGCACCATCAATGTGGTCAGAGCGAGAAACAGGCGGTTGCCGCGTTCGGGCTGCGCCGCCCAATGGGTTTGTTTATTGTCGGTCATGGTTTCAGACGGCCTTTCCGAAAACTTTACCCAATCGGTGTTTCAACATACCGAAAAACAGCCGTGTGTGCATTTTGCTGATGCGGACATTGTCGGCAAAGGCATCGAAGTGGGACACGCCGTCGGCGGCGTATTGGACGGGCGTTTTAATCCAAACCGGTTTGACATCGCGCCAGTAGAGGCGGATAAGGATTTCTGTATCGAAGTCCATGCGGTCGCCTACAGTTTCTTCGCGGACAACGGATAGCGCGGGTGTAAGCGGATAGAGGCGGAAGCCGCACATGCCGTCTTTGATGTCGCATGACCAAGTGTGCAGCATATTCCAAAAGTCGGTAATTTTGCGTCCGTAAAGTCGTGCTTTGGGCGCGTCATTACCGTATTGCGGCCAGCCGCAAACAACGGCTTCGGGATTTTGTTCTGCTGCGGCGAGGAGTTTGGGTGTGTCGCTTAAGCAATGCTGGCTGTCTGCATCAACCTGCAAAACGTGGGTATAGCCATGTTCTTCAGCGTATTCCAAACCGGTTTTGACCGCTGCGCCTTTGCCGCCGTTGATGGGACGGTAAAGGACATCAATGCCTTCTGAAACCAAAGCCTGCAATACAGGTTTGCATTCTTCGCGTGAACCGTCGTCCACAATTAAAACGTTTAAACCGAAGCCGCGCATGGTTTGGGCAACGTGGCTGATGGTGGTCGGGTGGTTGTAATGTGGAATGAGGGCCAGGGTTTTCATAAATATTTTTTAGACGACGTTAACACAATGCAGAGTATAGCAAATAAACATGCCATAGCGTTTGAAAAGGCCGTCTGAAACGGCGATGACAAAATCGTTTGATTTCGTTTTTCACTGTTTCAGACGGCCTTTGCTATGCCATTAATTCAGCATTGTACATGACCGACATCGAGGCATAAATCATGGAATTCATTGAGCGTGCTGCGGTGGCCGATGCTGATGATGATGCTGTCGGGTAGTTTTTGCTTTAAGGCACGGTAGAGCATGGCTTCGGTCGGTTCGTCCAAGGCGGCGGTGGCTTCGTCGAGCAGGATGACTTTGGGCTGCGAGAGCAGGGCGCGGACGAAGGCGACGCGTTGTAGTTCACCCGGGGAGAGTTTGTGTTGCCAGTCATCAGATTTGTCTAATTTATCAACCAGATAACCTAATCGGCAGGTGTTCATGGCTTCGATCAGTTCCGGATGTTGTTTGTCGATGTCGGGGTAACAAATCGCATCGCGCAGGCTGCCTTGTGCCGTGTATGGGCGTTGCGGCAGGAAGAGGATGTCTTGATGCGGCGGATGGCTGACTTTACCGCTGCTGCCGAAAGGCCAAAGCCCTGCCAGCGCGCGCAGCAACGAAGTTTTGCCGCAACCGCTCGGGCCGCGTATCAGTAGGGAATTGCCGCTTTTGAGGTTGATGTTGATGCCGTCTAATAAAACTTCGCCGTTGTGGCGGTATAGGGCAACGTTTTCCAAGATCAGGCCGTCTGAAACTTCGGTAAGGTCGGGTTGTCGTGCGGTGTGTTTTTCTTCCGTACTCAGCAAAAAGCCGTACAGACGTTCCAGTCGGGCGCGGTAGGCGGTGAATTTGTTGTAGAACATTCGAAAGAAAGACAGCGCGTTTTGCAGTCGTGCGAAGGCTTGGACGGTCTGCTGGATGTCGCCGATTTTGATTTGTCCGGCAAACAGGCGCGGGGCTTGTAAAATAATGGGGAAGAGTTTGATGCCGTTGGTGAACATATCGTTAAAGCCGCTCAGGCAGACGCTTTGTCGCGCAATGCGCCAACGGTTGCGGATAATGGCTTTAAAGCGGTCGGAAAGCTGGTCGTGTTCGTGTTTTTCGCCGCTATAAAACGCCACGCTTTCGGCGTGGTCGCGCACGCGGATGAGGGAGTAACGGTAGTCGCCGTTGAGCTTTTCGTTTTCATAGTTGTAACGAATCAACGGGTTGCCTATCCACATGGCGATAAAGGTCGCCAAAATCACAAACATATAGACAAACCAAACGATGCCGTGCGGAATGTCGAAGCCGAACACGGTCAGGATGCCCGCCAAGCCCCACAAAACAACGGCAAATTCCAGCGAGGTAACGACCGAATTGACCATGCCGCGCACAAATTCTATGGTCGAGGCGATGAAATCCTGCGCGTCTTGTTGGATACGCTGGTCGATGTTGTCCGGCGCATGGCGGCGCATTTGCAGGCGGTAGTAGTTTTTGTCGGCAAGCCAGCGCGTTGTCAGCACTTCATTCAGCCGCTCCGACCATTTAATCGCCAAGCCTTGATCGAGAAAGTCGTTGACGACGTTGTTAAACGCCCGTACCAACACCACGCCGGCGTTCATCGCTGCAAACATCCAAAACGCGGAGGCGTTCAAATCCTGCATCGAGTCGTAAAGCCCTTTGGACATAAAGGTACTCAATACATTCAGCCGCACTTCGGTCAGCAGCAGCACAATCATCGCCGTAATCAGCAGCAAGACTTTGACCGCGCTTTTCGGCGTCAGGCACAGCCGCAGGATATAGGCAAACTCCCGCCCGAAGCGCGTTTCGCGTGCCAAAAACAGAATCACCGCCGAGGCGGCGGCGACCATCAATAAGGTTTGTAACAGCCAAGACGGCGTGGAATAAAGCTCGATTTGCCATTTTTGCATGTGCGTTGTCTCTTGAGGCAGGCAGCGGGCAGGGGTCGTCTGAAACCCTGATTCTCCGCTTAATAAAATAATTTACAATTACGATAGAAAAAGTTTTGATTGATGTTGTATTTTTATTTTTACAAATAGTTATCATCACTTTTTATAGAAAAGCAGAATGTTATCAAATATAATTCCGCAGCAAAATTACTTTGTGATTTTTAACGCTTATTGCAACAAAAATAACCCACCTCAAAGACAGAAGGAATTTATGAACAGCAAATTAGCCCTGATGCCGCTTTTGATTATGAGCGCATTTTCTTATGCCGCCGATGAAGCGACGCCCGAAGCCCCCGTGCAACAGCAGTTGCAGGAAGTCCATGTCCGCGCCGACGCCAAACGCGTCAAAGCCGCCCGCTCTTACTCCATCGCCAGCGACGGCGACTTGCGCGACCGCGTAAATTTGGGCGTATTGGGCAAAGCTAATGCCTTTACCGCGCCGATTACCGTCGTCAACTACGACGAACAAGCCCTTAACAACACCGAAGCGCGTACTTTGGTGGATGCCGTAGCAAAAAAAGACGCTTCCGTTTGGCAGTTTGGCGGAGAAAGCAACACGCTGACCGGCCTGTATTTCCGCGGTTATCAGCTTGATGCGCGCCAATTCAGCGTCAACGGTTTGGCAGGTATGTACGGCACGCAAGGCACAGCTAGCGTGCAAGTCGGCTCCGCACAACTGATTAAAGGCGCGTCCACCGCCGTAAACGGCATGGACCCTGAAGGCGCGGTATCCGGTTCCGTCAATATCGAAACCAAAAAAGCCGCCGATGAAGGCAACCGCAAAATCGGCTTGGGCTGGTTCAGCAACAACCGCGCCCAAGGCACATTCGACTTGGGTCAACGTTTCGGCGAAAACAAAGAATTCGGCGTGCGTGCCAACGGCAAACTGCGCCACGGCGACACCCCGCGCCACGGTTACAGCGAAGACAACAAAGAATTTGCCTTAAATGCCGACTACCGCGGCGAAAAACTACGCGTGGCGTTCGATTCCATCTACGCGAAACGCAAAACCAACGGCGGCCGCGCGCGTATGCAGGATATTCAAAACGCCAGCGGCCGCTTGTTTGACGCGCCTGAAGGCAAAGTGAATCTGGCGCCGAGCTGGCAGGCTCAAAACACGCGCGGTCAGACCAATATGCTGACCTTCGAATGGGATGCGTTTGAAAATGCCCAAATTACAGGCGGTATCGGCTACAACAATGCGCGCTATTATGGTAATTTCGCCTCTCCGACCGTTACGAGCAGCGGTTTGACCTACAATTCAGGTCGCGCACGTTTGACCGACCAGCGTTTCAAAACGCTCAGTATGAATCTGACTGCACGTGGCGAATTTGAAACCGGTCCGGTAAGTCACAACTGGAGTGCCGCATTTGACCGTATCGACCGCAAACGCACCACTTATCAAGGCGCACGTCAAACACGAAGCAGCGTTATCGATCCGAGCCTTGATATTCCAACTCAATTGGCAAAATTGGATTCCAACTTAGGAACGGCATGGAGTGCAACGCCTTCAGTGGATACCGTGATCAAAGTAAATAGTTTGGCGGTATCTGACACGCTGGGTTTTGTCGACAACAAATACCGCCTCACTTTGGGCGGACGTTTCCAAGCCGTCGAGCAGAAAAACAAATTAAACGGCCGCAAAGCAGATGCGAGCCGTTTCAGCCCAATGTTGATGGCGGCATGGGTTCCGCAGCCTGACTTGGTGGTTTACGGCAACTATATGGAAGATTTGGAGCCGTCCGACATCCGTACCGATGATGACGGTCATGTAACGATGGCAGATCCGCGCGTCAGCCGTCAGTTTGAAGTCGGCGTACGCAAAAACTGGGGCGATTTCGTAACGACGCTGAACGCATTCCAAATCAAACGTCCGGGTTACTGGCGCGGTAATACGACTTCAGGTACTGACTTCGCAATGCGCAAAAATGCAGGCTTGGCTTATAGCGGTTCCGAGCAAGGCATGGAACGCAGCCGCGGTATCGAGTTCAATACCTATGCCAATTTGTTGAACAAAACCCTGCGTCCGAGCTTTGGTTTGATGTATCTGCAATCGACCGTAAAAGATTACCCGAATTTCGCCGACAATCTTGTTAACGGCGTGCAAGTCGCCAACCCGCGCATGATTGCCAAAGCGGGCGTGGAATGGGACACCCCGTTTGCCAAAGGCTTGACCTTGAACGGCAACGTTTCGTACTTCGGCAAGTCTTACCAAGACACTCAAAAGCAATACGCCTTCCCATCCTATACCTTGGTTGACGTAGGCGCGCGCTACAAAACCAAGCTGGGTAAAAACACCCTGACCGTCAGCAGCTCGGTAGAAAACCTGTTCAACAAAAACTACTGGCAGGTACAGCGCGGCCAATACGACCGCAGCTTCGCAGTTGTCGGTATGCCGCGCACTTATTGGCTGAAAGCGGAATTGGATTTCTAATCTGATTTCGGTTTGACCGTAATAGCAGGCCGTCTGAAAGGGAATGATAAAGAGCAAGAATTTGTTTTATCCCTTTTCAGACGGCCTGATTTGATTGCCTTATGTTTTTCGCTTGAAAAATCTTACATGTTTTTTATGGATTTCACGCGAAACAAGGTTAATATTCCATTTTCACAATACATCATTCGAGAAGACATATGAAAAAATCCATCAAACTGACCCTGTGCGCCCTCGCACTCTCACTTTCCGTGCAAGCTCAAGCGGTTACCCATGCCGTGATTGAAACCAATATGGGCAACATCCAACTGGAGCTGGATGAAGTCAAAGCGCCAAAAACCGTGGCAAACTTTGTCAATTACGCCAAAAAAGGTTTTTACGACAACACGATTTTCCACCGCGTTATCGACAATTTTATGATTCAAGGCGGCGGATTTACCGAGAAAATGGTTCAAAAATCCACTGATAAAGCCATCACCAATGAAGCATACAACGGCTTGAAAAATAACGTCGGCACCATCGCCATGGCGCGTACCGGCGATCCGAATTCAGCAACCAGCCAGTTCTTTATCAATACAGCCGACAACGACTTTTTGAATTTCAAAAGCAAAACTCCTCAAGGCTACGGCTATGCCGTTTTCGGTAAAGTTACTTCCGGCATGGACGTCGTCCGCAAAATCAGCAAAGTAAAAACAGCGACACGCGGCTTCCACCAAGACGTTCCAACCGAAGCCGTGATTATCCGCAAAGTCAGCATCAAATAATTTTGATTGTTTGAACCCAAACAACAGGCCGTCTGAAACATTCAGACGGCCTGAATTTATTTATTTGATAGTAAGTGGCAATTTGGGCGATAATTCAGCATCTACTATTTAAGGAGTCGATTATGCAAACCCGCCTGCCTTTTTTCGGCGTTGTCCGTGTCAGCGGTGAAGACAGAGCTTCATTTCTTCATGGCCAATTATCCAACGATATTAATAATTTAGCTTCCGGTCAGGCATGTTACGCCACATACAATACGCCTAAGGGCCGTGTGTTGGCGAATATGCTGGTCGTCAATCGCGGAGAAGATTTACTGTTGGTCATGGCGCAAGATTTGACCGAAGCCATCGTCAAACGCCTGAGAATGTTTGTTTTGCGTGCAAAAGTCGTCTTCGAGTTGATGCCTGATTTAGCAGTCAGCGGCGAGTTGGCAGACAATGCAGCACCACATCCTGCTGCCGAACCGCAACTGTCTTTCCCGGCCCAAATTCAAGCAAACACCGTAGAAATCGCCTTGCCGCACACAGGCCGTCTGAAAATTTCAGCAGCCGAAAACGCAGCAGAATATCAAGCAGAAGCCGAAAACGCATGGAACCTGCACGAAATACGCAGCGGCTATCCGTGGATTTGCGCCGCAACCAAAGAAGCGGCCGTTGCCCAAATGCTCAACCAACACATCATCGGCGCCGTCCATTTCCGTAAAGGCTGCTACCCCGGCCAAGAAATCATCGCCCGCGCCCAATACCGAGGCCAAGTCAAACGCGGCCTGGCCGTATTAAGCGGCGATTCTTTGGAAGCTGCCGGTATTGCCGTCAAAATCGGCGAGGAAGAAGCAGGCGTTATCCTCAATGCGGCACTGACTGAACAAGGCAGCCTCAGCCTCGCCGTTATCAAGTTTTCCGCAGCAGAAGCAGCATTGACCGATGCAGACGGTAATGCTTTGAAACAGGAAGCACTGTTTTTTACGGTTGAGAAAGATTGATGTTAGATGATTGAATAAAAAGCTTAAATTTAAGGATTAATCAGCTTGAAATGAAAACAGAAAGGCCGTCTGAAAATTATTTTTCAGACGGCCTTTGATATTAAGTTTTGTTGGGTCATGACCCAAGCTGCGTTTGCTGCCGACTGGATTACGGCATGATTTGAAATCATTCGGTAGCAACAAAAACCGCGTGCGTGCGTACCGCACACACCCTACACCTCAATCTTAAGGTTTGCGTCGCCCGCAGTGGTAGGGTGTGTGGTCTAGCTACGCACGCGGTTGACAGGGGTGCGGGCTACAGCTTGCTGCGCCAGTGTCGGGCTGAAATAACCCGCCCCGCAGCCCACTTCCAAAATGCGGTGGTGCGGCGCAAGGTACAGCCGTTACACGATTTGTTGCGGCGAAAGCGCCCAGTTGCGCAAAGGAATTAGTAGCGTGAATGCAAGCTGATGCGGGAAGATTTTGCCTTTTTGCGTAAGTCCCTGCCAAATGCTTTTGAGCGTCTTAAACATGGGGATTCCTTTGGGTAGTTTGTTTCGCCGTGTGCCTGCACAATATACAGTATAAAAATAGTGTGCGTTTTTTCTAATCATCACAAAAAGCAGCCTGCATTTCGATTTTTGAAAGTGCAGGCTGCTTTCGATAGAGAGGGGCCGTCTGAAAATTATTTTTCAGACGGCCTTTGATATTCAGTTCCGTTGGGTACATGACCCAAGCTGCGTTTGCTGCCGACTGAATTACGGCATGGTTTGAAATCATTCGGTAGCAACAAAAACCGCGTGCGTGCGTACCACACACACCCTACACCTCAATCTTAAGGTTTGCGTCGCTAGCAGGTAGGGTATGTGACATGGCAACGCACGCGATTAGTGGAAATGCAAAGCTACAACTTGCTATGCTTGTTGATAGCTTTAAAATTCAATTCATTTTTATTTGTACTATTTTCATTTGTTTCATTTTGTAATACATTATTGTCAATGTCGATACTTTTATCTGTATTTCTAACGGCAAGATTCTTAGTCAATTCTTCATTATTTCTGTTAGGTAGATTTATAGTTCTTACTAAATTATTATATTTACCTTCAAAATCATTTTTTAATTCTTCAAGTTTTTGTTTAAAATCGTTACTGAGTTTTTCAGTTAATTTTTCTTTAAGTTCATCAATTTCATCTAATGCTTCATTAATTATTTCAGTTGATTTTTCTTTAAATTCATCAATTTCATCTAATGCTTTATCAATTCTTTGTGACTCTCTCAATGAGAAAAATATAGAAATTACAGTTATTAATACTGCGTATAAAGAAACTGAAAATGTTAGGGAGTTAATTATTTTATCTTGGTTATCTATTTTTATTTGTATATTTTCTATATATTCCTTTTGAATTTCATACCTAATTTGCTGGATTTTTTGTTGTATAACTTGACATTCACTTTTACTCTTACAAGTATATATCATATTCTTGGATGAAATTTCCTCTAGATAATTTTTATTGCTTTGTGTATTGTTGAAGTATATAAAAATTATTGGACTTATGCATAATGAAAATATGATCGTCATCCAAGAAATATTCCAAACAACATTCCAAATTTTATTATTTTTAGGTATAGATTCAGTTTTATTTTCATTAGACATTATTGAGTACCATTATTCAGATAAAAATTCATTTTTTAAGGAAGCAATACTTTCCTGTATGGCTGCCAGTGCGCGCTCAATTTTTCTATGTGAAATCTCTTCTTCTTCATCAATAAATATATCAACAAAGCAAATAGCAGTCTTTTCTTCTTGAAGTATAGTCCATTTAATTAACTTTTTTGTTAAATTTTCCTTAAGCAAGGTTTCTTGAATGTCATTACAAATTGGATTTAACTTTAAAACAGAAAAAAATTGTATAAAATCACCACCTTCTTGAATAGAGATTACTTGCATGAATCTCATATCCTGCTGTTCTTCGATGGAAAAACCTAATAAAAAACCATTAACTTCTTCATCGTATTTATATTTTAAAGAGTTCTTATTTAAATATGATATAATTTTTTTCTTTGTTGATTCAGTATTATATGCCATAATAATATCCTTTGCTGAGATTATTGTTTAACTTAAAACCAAATATAGAATAATTTGCCCATCTAGTTTTCTAATGTTTTTCACTAAAACTTAAATGAAATTAGATTTTTAAAAGGAGGTCGTGTGAGAGTTTTTTAGACGACCTCCTTTATCTACATATCACTCATTGTCAAAAACAAGTTTACTGTTCACCCAACCTTCCACGCTTCCCAGCATTTCAGGCAGTTTCGCAGCATCCGTACCGCCTGCCTGCGCCAAGTCAGGACGGCCGCCGCCTTTGCCGCCGACTTGTTCGGCTGCAAATTTAACCAGATCGCCTGCTTTGACTTTGGCAGTCAGCGGTTTCGATACGCCGGCGCACAGGGAGACTTTGCCGTCGTTTACTGCCGCTAAAAGAATCACGGCGTTGTCGGATTTGCCGGTTAAATCGGTCACGATTTCGCGCAGGGCGGCTGCGTCGGCTTCGATTTGTGCGGCAACGAGTTTGGCTGAGCCCAAGTCTTTAGCATCGTCCAAGAGTTTGGCGCCTGCGTGGACGGCGAGTTCGGCTTTGGCGCGTGCCAATTCTTTTTCCAATGCTTTGGCGTGTGCTGCGCCTGCTTGGATTTTCGCCAGTACGTCTTTTTCAGTTTGGGCTTTGGTTTCGGCAATAATGTCTTTAACCAAACGCTCTTGTTCTTGCGCCCATTTGAGTGCGTTCAGACCGGTGATGGCTTCGATACGGCGTACGCCTGCGGCAATACCGCCTTCGCTGATGATTTTGAAGAGGCCGATGTCGCCGGTGCGTGAAACGTGTGTACCGCCGCACAATTCGGTTGAAAACTCGCCCATTTGCAGTACGCGCACTTCGTCGCCGTATTTTTCGCCGAAGAGCATCATGGCGCCAGTTTTTTGGGCATCTTCCATGCTCATAATGGCGGCGTTGACGGCAACGTTGGCCAAAATGGCTTCGTTGACGCGGCGTTCGACTTCGGCGATTTCTTCGGCAGTTACTGCTTGAGGATGGGAAATGTCGAAACGGGTGGATTCGGCGGTAACCAAAGAGCCTTTTTGTTCAACGTGTTCGCCCAATACATCGCGCAGAGCTTTGTGCATCAAGTGGGTGGCGCTGTGGTTGCGCATATTGGCATTGCGGATTTCGTCATCCACTTTGGTGGTAACGCTGTCGCCGACTTTCAGACGGCCTGAAGTTTGTACGCCGAATTGACCGAATACGGCCGCTTTGATTTTTTGGGTATCGCGTACTTCGAAGCGGTTTTCGCCTGCAAAGATATAGCCGACGTCGCCAACTTGGCCGCCGGATTCTGCGTAGAACGGGGTAAAGTCGATAACGACGGCACCTTCGTCGCCTTCGTTCAATTCGTTGACTTGCTCGCCGTTTTTGTAGAGGGCGAGGACTTTAGATTCGGTTTGGCGTTCGCTATAACCTTTAAACTCGGTATCCTGACCTTCGTAAGGCAGTTGGGCGTTGGCTTTGAAGCTTTGTGCGGCGCGTGCGCGTGCGCGTTGTGCATCCATTTCGCGGTTGAAGCCTTCTTCATCCAAATCGATGCCCAATTCGCGCGCCATGTCGGCAGTCAGGTCGTAAGGGAAGCCGTAGGTGTCGTAGAGTTTGAAGATGTGTTCACCACCGATAACGAGTTTGCTGTTGGCGATGTTGTCCATCAAATAGGCATTTAAGGCTTCGGCAAACGGTTTTTCCGCGTCGGGAATATGGGCGGTTTCCAAAGCAGCCTGCAAATCGATATACATGCCTTCGTTCAGGCTACCTGAAACTTGGGGACGGATAACGATTTGCTTTTTGCCTGAAGCGGCACGGGAGGCGGCGGTGAATTCCACACCCTCTGCGGTTTTCAATGCCAGTGGTTTGCCCGCACCATCTTGCGGCAGCAGGCTTTCCAGTTTCAAGAATTTCATGCCGTTGAACACTTGATTGAACAAGCCCATGCCTTTTTCCAGCGTTTCGCCGAAACGGCTCTCTTCCGCGCGCAGGGCTTCCATAATCTGCGTCTGCTTCTCTTTCAACTCAGGATAAGCATCACCCATTACTTTCACCAAGTCGGGCACGAGTTTGTAGAAAAACGCTTGTTTCTGACCGAGTTTGTAACCGTGGCGTACGGCGCGGCGGACGATGCGACGCAGTACATAGCCGCGGCCTTCGTTGGACGGCATCACGCCGTCTGCAATCAGGAAGGAGCAGGAGCGGATGTGGTCGGCGATGACTTTCAGGCTTGGTTCTTCCATGCTGAACGGCGCGCCGGTTTCGCGGGCAACGGCTTTGAGCAGGTCTTGGAACAGGTCGATTTCGTAGTTGCTGTGGACATGCTGCATGACGGCGGCCATACGTTCCAAGCCCATGCCGGTATCAACGGATGGTTTAGGCAGCGGATTCATATTGCCTTGTTCGTCGCGGTTGAACTGCATGAATACGCAGTTCCAAATTTCGATCCAGCGGTCGCCGTCTTCTTCAGGGCTGCCCGGAATGCCGCCCCAGATTTCTTCGCCGTGGTCGTAGAAAATTTCGGAGCAAGGGCCGCAAGGGCCGGTGTCGCCCATTTGCCAGAAGTTGTCGGATGCGTATTTCGCGCCTTTGTTGTCGCCGATACGGACGATGCGCTCGGCAGGCATGCCGATTTCGTTCAACCAAATGTTGTAGGCTTCGTCGTCTTCTGCGTAAACGGTCGCCAAGAGTTTTTCTTTAGGGATATTCAACCATTCGGGAGAAGTCAGGAATTCCCAAGCGAAGTGGATCGCGTCGCGTTTGAAGTAGTCGCCGAAGGAGAAGTTACCCATCATTTCAAAGAAGGTGTGGTGGCGGGCGGTGTAGCCGACGTTTTCCAAGTCGTTGTGTTTGCCGCCTGCGCGTACGCATTTTTGCGCGGTAGTGGCGCGGTTGTAGGGGCGTTTGTCAAAGCCGAGGAATACGTCTTTAAATTGGTTCATGCCTGCGTTGGTAAACAGCAGGGTCGGGTCGTCGTGTGGCACGAGCGAGGAGGAGCGGACGATGGTGTGGCCTTTAGATTCGAAAAATTTCAGGAATTTTTGGCGTAGTTCGGTGGTTTTCATAATGTCTCGATAAATTTTTTACAAGGATTTCAGACGGCCCGGACGGCGCGTTGCGATTAAAAACGAATGGGCGTTATCTTACCGCAAAACCATATTTCAAGCTATCGGCAGAAAGGTTTTAAGTTGGCGGCAAGCTGTCTTTCAGACGGCTTCAAGCGGGTCGATATCTTTTAGCAATGAAGCCTATCCGCCCCGGCTTGCCTGCTTTATAATGCCTTTCTCTTTTCAACCGGATACGCAAGGAATGATAATGGCCAAACATCTGCCCCTCATCGTACTGACTGCGCTGGCATTGGCCGGCTGCGGCGGCTCGGACAAAACTTCTGCCGACAAGGCGGCGCAAACCGATAATCAAAAGGTATTGAGCATTTACAACTGGTCGGAATATGTCGATCCCGAGACGGTTGCCGCGTTTGAGAAAAAACACGGTATCTCAGTAACTTATGATGTATATGACAGCGATGAAACGCTGGAGAGCAAGGTATTGACCGGCAAGTCGGGTTACGACATCGTGGGTCCATCCAATGCGTTTGTCGGTAGGCAGATTAAGGCAGGTGCGTATCAGAAAATCGACAAATCCCTGATTCCCAACTATAAAAACTTGAATCCTCAGTTGATGAAGCTGATGGAAGGCGTTGATCCGAACCACGAATATGCCGTTCCGTTTTATTGGGGGACTAACACTTTTGCCATCAATACCGAGCGTGTGAAAAAGGCTTTGGGTACGGACAAACTGCCGGACAATCAATGGGATTTGGTGTTTAACCCCGAATACACGTCCAAACTCAAGCAATGCGGCATCAGCTATTTGGACAGCGCGGCAGAGATTTATCCTATGGTATTGAATTATATGGGTAAAAATCCAAACAGCAGTGAAACGGTGGATATTAAGGCGGCTACGGAAGTCTTGAAGAAAAACCGTCCGTACATCAAGCGTTTTACCTCGTCCGGTTTTATCGATGATTTGGCGCGCGGCGATACTTGCGTAACAATTGGTTTTGGCGGCGATTTGAACATTGCCAAACGTCGTGCCGAAGAAGCGGGCGGCAAGGAAAAAATCCGTGTGATGATGCCGAAAGAAGGCGTGGGAATTTGGGTGGATTCGTTTGTGATTCCGAAAGATGCCAAACACGTGGCCAATGCCCATGCGTATATCAATGATTTCTTAGATCCTGAAGTTGCGGCGAAAAACGGCAATTTTGTTACTTATGCGCCGTCCAGCAAACCAGCTCAGGAGCTGATGGATGAAGAGTTTAGAAACGACAATACGATTTTCCCGACTGATGAAGATTTGAAAAACAGCTTTATCATGGTGCCTATTCAACCTGCGGCGTTGAAATTTATGGTCCGCCAATGGCAAAGCGTGAAAGCAGGAAAATAAGCTGATTTGAATCATATTCAGGCCGTCTGAATGGTGTAACCGAAATCCTTGATTTCGTTTTACGGCTGTTCAGGCGGCCTTTGGTTTGTGTCAGACTGGCTTGAATAAGGTTTGAAAAAAACAAAGGGCGTGTCTATCAATCACGCCCTTTGTGTTTGTTTCAGACGGCCTTAGAATTTCACGCCTTTATGCAGGGCAACGATGCCTGCGCTCATGTTGTGGTAATCCACGCTGTCGAAGCCTGCATCCAGCATCATTTGCTTCAAAGTTTCTTGGTCGGGGTGCATACGGATGGACTCGGCAAGGTATTGGTAACTGTCGGCATCTTTGGCAATCAGTTTGCCCATAATCGGCAACAGTTTGAAAGAGTAGAGGTCGTACACGCCTTCCAAAGGTTTGTACACTTTTGAGAATTCCAACACCAGCAGGGTGCCGCCCGGTTTCAATACGCGGTACATTTCTTTCAGCGCGGCATCTTTGTGCGTCATGTTGCGCAGGCCGAATGCGACGGAAACCAGATTGAAATAGTTGTCGGGGAACGGCAATTTTTCAGCGTCTGCCAACGATACGGGCAGAATCATGCCTTCGTTGAGCAGGCGGTCGCGGCCGACCGTCAGCATGGAGGAATTGATGTCTGTCAGCCAAACTTCGCCTTCTTTGCCCACGCGTTTTGCCCAGCCTCGGGACAAATCGCCTGTGCCGCCGGCGATGTCCAATACTTTGTCGCCTTTTTTCAGGCGGGCGGTATTGATGGTGAAATGTTTCCAAACACGGTGCAGACCGCCGGACATTACGTCATTCATAATGTCGTAGTTTTTTGCCACGGAGTGGAAGACTTCGGCAACTTTGCCTGCTTTTTCGTCTTCGTCAACGGTAGAGAAGCCGAAATGGGTTTTGTGGTCGCTCATAGTGTCTGCCTTCTTAAAATAATACGGATTCAGATATCGAATACGTCGAAATCGCCAACCACTTTCGACGCGGGAAATATAGTTTGTGCCTGCCGCTCCAGCATCAGGCGTTGTTCTTCTTCGGTATAACGTGCGCTGATGTGGATCAGGTAAAGTTGTTTCACATTGGCTTGCAAGGCCAGCTTGGCGGCATCGGATACGGTCGAATGGAATACTCGTTCCGCTGTCTCTTCATTGCCTGTCGCAAAGGTTGCTTTATGCACCAAAACGTCTGCGTTTTGTACGGAGCATGCTGCACGCGGACAGGCTTTGGTATCGCCGAAGATAGCCACTACCCGTCTTTTTTTGGGCGGGGAGAGGAACGCTTTGCCGTCAATGGTCCTTCCGTCATTCAAGCTTACGGTCTTGCCTTTTTTCAGACGGCCTTTCCGCCGCAACCGCCGCTACCGCAGGAATGTGTGTGTTTGTGTTTTAAATCTTCTGCACTTGGCATTCTGGACGCGCCGGCTTTTTCGAGGCGGTCGAGATAGTCTTGCCAAAGCGCGTCTTGATTGTGCGCCAGTCGGTAGAGATAGTCCCAATCGTAAAGGCCGCTGTCGTGGCCGTCTGAAAAAGTAATTTTCAATGCGTATTGACCGACGGGGTCTAAATCGGTAATGCTGACTTCGGCTTTGCCTGTTTGCAAAACATCCTGACCGGGGCCGTGTCCGCGCACTTCCGCGCTGGGCGAGTACACGCGCAGGTATTCGGCAGGAAGGCTCTTGGCACCGTCAACATAGACCAAAGTCAGTACGCGCCGTTCTTTTTGGAGGCGGATTTCTTGTGGAATTTTATCGGCTTGGGTCATGTCATGCTCCGTTCTTTTTACGCAAATAGGCAACGCGTACAGAAAAAATACCGCCAAGTACAGCAAACAGCACGATTGCGTAGAGTGAAAACCGTATCAGGCCCACTTGTGTGTCCGCCGTCAGCCCTAAGGGCAGCAACATCACGGCAACGAACAGTAAAAATGCGGCCAACATGGCGGCAATGCTGGCAAAGGCATAGCGGGTATTGGCTGCTGTTTGCGGATGTTTGGTCATATTGGATAGCTTGCCGTAGGGTGGTGAGGCGGTATTTTATCAGTTTTTTGGTGCTTCATGCCGTCTGAAAACGGCTTTATTTCCATAAATAAAGTGTAATGGCGCGCCTGTCTTCGCCTTCGGGCATTAAGCGGATGCTGCTGCCTTTGCTTCCGTTGACACGGATAATGATGCCGCCGGCCTGCCGCTCGATGATGTCGAGTTGGGTGTCGCGGTTCATGCGGTAGTTGTAGCGTTCGCATTGCTTCAAGCACCAAAAATCCTGCCAATGGATAAAATATTTTTGTCCGGATTCGATGGCCAGCGTTTCGCCGCCTTTGACGATGAAATAAGGATAATCGGGTTTTTGCGTGCTGAATGTCCATTCGGCCGTTCTGTTTTTTCCGTTTTGACGGTATTCGAACACGGCACGGTAGTTGGTGTCGTATTCCAATGGCTGCAAAGGAAACAGCGCAAATTGACGTTCGGTCAGGAGGCGGTTTGGGTCATTATCTTTATCTAATATTTTGACGTCTCTGATTTCTTTTGTGTCCTGATACAGTTTGAACGAACGCATTTTGACCGGAGGCGATTGTTCTGAGAACGCGATGCTGACCGGATTGCCGGTCATTTCATAATGAGGCATAGGGTCGGGACGTTCGCCATGGAAAACCGGTAAAGCGAAGTTGCCTTGCGGATAGGTGATGTAAGGCCGGAATTTGCGGTTGGAGATTTCATCCGCATAAACAATGGAATGGCCATGACAGGCATCTTGATAAAACGAGCGGCTGAGGTCGGAGAGGGGGCGGTTTTTTTGGCAGAGGCTGTTGAATCTGCTGTCGCCCTGATTGATGCTCAGCGCGATTTGTTTGCCTTGCGATTCAAATGCGGCTCCGGCCTCGTCGATATTTTGATCGAGTAAGGAGAGACGGTGGTAAATCGCCGTCATCAGATTATCCAGCTGATGTTGGGCAGGTAGATGGCTGTTGATTTTTTCGTTTGGCGGATGCTGGCCGGTGCTGACGTTTTCGTGCACGCCTTTATAGGCATAACCGGCTTTGCGCGTGCGGTCTGATGGGCGTGGGCCTGTATAAAAGGGATTGTGTGTATTGTGTTCGTCATGTCCGTCGTCAGGGTTTTGCAGCAGATAGCGGGCATGATTGCGCGCGGCACGTTCGAGTGTGGCTGAGTGCGCCAGTGCGGGCAGATTGGCTGAGGCGCGGAGGAAGTTTAAATACGCCAAAGCGTCAAAATCGGCAACGGCAGAACGATTTTGTGGCGGTTGGGCATAGATGAGCTGGTCTTCGGAATAGCGATGGGTTTCGTAGTATTGGAATATGCCGAGGGTGACGGCAAAACCACCCAGCCAGTAAAGAATGTGTTTCATTATATGTACTGCGTTCAGACGGCCTTGAGCTACGGCTCTTTCCCCCTTGAAACTCATGCCGTTAAATGATTATTTTGATAGCGGCTTGACTTGGAATGCTTCAGGATGGGATTTGAAATATTCGACAGCGATAAATCCGCCGCCAATAATAATCAAGAGGGCAATGGCCATGCCAATCATCGCTAAAATGAATTTGTCCATATTTGTCCGTTTGAATGAAGGCCGTCTGAAACACTTGAAAGCGTTCAGACGGCCTTAAGTCAGGTTAATTAACGTTCGATTTGCGATACGTCGCGTACTGCGCCTTTGTCGGCGGAAGTCGCCATCGCGCCGTAGGCACGCAGGGCTGCGGAGACGTGGCGGTCGCGGTTTTCCGGTTTCCACGCTTTACTGCCGCGTGCTTCCATTTCGGCACGGCGTGCGGCAAGCTCTTCATCGGAAATGACAAGGTGGATGCTGCGGTTTGGAATATCGATTTCGATGGTGTCGCCTTCGTGTACCAAACCGATGGCGCCGCCTTCTGCCGCTTCAGGCGAAGCGTGGCCGATGGACAGACCGGAAGTACCGCCGGAGAAGCGACCGTCGGTCAGGAGGGCACAGGCTTTGCCCAAACCTTTGGATTTCAGGTAAGAAGTCGGGTACAGCATTTCTTGCATGCCCGGGCCGCCTTTAGGGCCTTCGTAGCGGATGATGACGATATCGCCTGCCACGATTTGGTTGCCCAAAATGCCTTCTACTGCATCTTCTTGGCTTTCAAATACGCGGGCGCGGCCGGTAAATTTGAGGATGCTCTCGTCCACGCCTGCGGTTTTCACTACGCAACCGCGCTCGGCAATGTTGCCGAACAATACTGCCAAGCCGCCGTCTTGCGAGTAGGCATGTTCGACATCGCGGATACAGCCTTTTTCGCGGTCGAGGTCTAGGGTTTTCCACATACGGTTTTGCGAGAACGCCTGAGTAGTGCGCACGCCGCCGGGAGCCGCTTTGAAACGCTTGATGGCATGGGTGTTTTCAGGGTTGGTCACGTCCCATTTTTCAATCGCATCTTTCAGTGTCGGCGCGTGGATGGTGTACACGTCGGTGTGCAGTTTGCCTGCTTTGTCCAATTCTTTCAGGATAGCGAAGATGCCGCCTGCGCGATGCACGTCTTCCATGTAGTAGTCGTGGTTGTTTGGCGCGGTTTTGCAGATGCAAGGTACAACGCGGCTCAGGCGGTCGATGTCTGCCATTTTGAAATCGACACCGGCTTCGTTGGCAACGGCCAACAGGTGCAAAATGGTATTGGTAGAGCCGCCCATGGCAATGTCCATGGTCATGGCGTTTTCAAACGCTTTTTTGGTGGCAATGCTGCGCGGCAACACGGTTTCGTCGTCTTGTTCGTAGTAGCGTTTGGTGATTTCGACAATCATGCGGCCGGCTTCGAGGAACAATTCTTTGCGGCCTGCGTGGGTCGCCAAGTATGAACCATTGCCCGGCAGGGAAAGGCCGAGTGCTTCGGTCAGGCAGTTCATGGAGTTAGCGGTAAACATGCCTGAGCAGGAGCCGCAAGTCGGGCAGGCGTTTTGTTCGACTTCTTCGACTTGCTTGTCGCTGATATTGTCGTCAGCCGATTCGATCATGGCGTCAATCAAGTCCAAACGGCGTTCGGGTTGAATGTTTGCAACTCCGATAACTTTACCGGCTTCCATAGGGCCGCCGGAAACGAAGATGGTCGGAATGTTCAGGCGCATGGCGGCAATCAGCATGCCCGGGGTAATTTTGTCGCAGTTGGAAATGCACACCAGCGCGTCGGCGCAGTGGGCATTCACCATGTATTCGATAGAGTCGGCAATCAGGTCGCGGCTGGGCAGGGAGTAGAGCATACCGCTGTGGCCCATGGCGATACCGTCGTCAATGGCAATGGTGTTGAATTCTTTGGCAATGCCGCCGGCTTTTTCGATTTCACGGGCAACCAGTTGGCCCATATTGTGCAGGTGCACATGGCCTGGGACGAATTGGGTGAAGGAGTTGGCAATGGCGATAATCGGTTTGCCGAAGTCGGTTTCCATTACGCCGGTCGCACGCCACAATGCGCGCGCACCTGCCATATTGCGGCCGTGGGTAGAGGTTTTGGAGCGGTATTCAGGCATTTTTGTTCCTTTGTTTTATGCTGAGGCCGTCTGAAATAGGCTGGTTGGTTGGCGGCCCGTTGTAGAAATAACTGGCTATTTTATACCAATTACGAGCGATGAAGCACGCTATTTTGTAATAAAACTAAACTGTATTTGCTTCACCTGAATTTGCTGCTCATTCTTTCAGACGGCCTGAAGTTTTCTTGGATGAAACGCTGTCTTTCCCAGTTGCAAAAGATGTTGGTGTCAAAAAGTGATATGATAGGGAACTTCTCACATTTCTAAGGATAAGACGATGAAAAAAATCATGTTTGCATTGTGTTCGGCCATATTGGCTTCTGCTGCGTCTGCCGCTGTTTATAAAGTGGACGAATTCCATGCCAATGCCCGCTTTGCCATCGACCATTTCAACACCAGCACCAACGTCGGCGGTATTTATGGTTTGACCGGTAATTTGGAATTTGACCGTGCCAAACGCCAAGGCTCAATCGATATCGTATTGCCTTTGTCCAAACTGCAAACCGGTTCAGATCGCTTTACTCAACATTTGAAATCTGCCGATATTTTCAATGCAGACAAATACCCTGAAATCCGTTTTGTATCCACCAAATTCAATTTCAACGGCAAAAAACTGCTTTCCGTTGACGGCAATCTGACCATGAACGGCAAAACTGCGCCGGTGAAACTCAAAGCTGACAAATTCAACTGCTACCAAAGCCCGATGGCAAAAGCAGAAGTGTGTGGCGGCGACTTCAGCACCACCATCGACCGTACCAAATGGGGCTTGGATTATTTGGTGAGTGCCGGTATGAGCAAAAAAGTTAACATCAATATCCAAATCGAAGCAGTGAAACAATAATCCTGCTTGATTTCAAAATAAAGGCCGTCTGAACAGGTAAGGCAGAAATCGTTGATTTCGTTTATCCCTGTTCAGACGGCCTTATGATTAAAGACGTTTAGGATTCTTTATTTTTATCGGCTTTGGCTGCCCAATAAGTTGCCAGGAGTGAGCCGGAGATATTGTGCCACACGCTGAACAACGCGCTGGGAACGGCAACAACCGGCGCGGCGGCAAAGTGTGCGGCGGCAAGCGCGGCGCCTAAGCCTGAGTTTTGCATACCGACTTCGATGGCCAGCGTTTTTTGTGCATCATAAGGCAGGCCGGTCCATTTGGCGGCAAAGAAGCCGAGCAGATAACCGATGCCGTTGTGGAGTACGACAACCGCGAAAATCAGCAGGCCGCTTTCAATAATCTTGCCTTTGCTGGCGCCGACTACCGCGCCGATAATCAGCACGATGGCGGCAACGGAAACCAGCGGCAGCGCGTCGGTCAGTTTTTCAGTTTTGTTGCCCAAGACTTTATGGACAATCAAGCCCAAAACGATGGGGAACAAAACCATTTTGACGATGGACATCAACATACTGCCCGCTTGGATTTCCAGCATTTCACCGGCAAGTATCAGGAAGATAGCAGGGGTCAGCAATGGGGAAATCAGAGTAGAAACCGATGTAACGGCAACCGACAAAGCCACATTTCCGCGCGCCAGATAAGTCATTACATTGGAAGCCGTACCGCCCGGGCAGCAGCCGACCAAAATCACACCAACCGCGATTTCGGCAGGCAGGTCCAACAGTTTCGCCAGCAGATAGGCAGTTGCAGGCATGATGGCAAATTGGGCAATCACGCCGATAATGACGGCTTTGGGGTGTTTGAACAAAATGTCAAAGTCGGAAGGTTTGAGGGTCAAGCCCATGCCGAACATGATGATGCCCAGAAGCCAAGGAATGTAAGGGCCGACCCATTTGAAGGTATCGGGTGAGAAAAAAGCGATACCGGCAAAGAGCGCAGCCCAAAGGGAAAATGTTTTTCCAATAAAGTTGCTGATTTTATTGAAGATACTCATGATAATATGTTGTGAAGTTGTTTTTAAGGGAAATCAAGGATACACGCCTTAACCTTAATTTGCAAAATGACTTAAAAATAAACCAGGCCGTCTGAAAATAGAGATTGATTTTCAGACGGCCTGCAATTTGTATTTATGATATAGACGGCATTATTCTTTTGATAAAATATTGCGCAGCCATCGGGCGGCAGGTGCGATTTCTCCGGCGAGCATACCGGTTTCGATTTTGCCGCTGTGTTTGATAACATCGGCTGCCGCTCCGTGCAGCCATACGCCGGCGCAGGCGGCTTGGAATGTCGGAATGCCTTGTGCCAGTAGGCTGCCGATAATGCCGCTCAAGACATCGCCGCTGCCGGCGGTGGCCAAACCGGCATTGCCGCTGGTGTTGGTATAGGTCATGCCGTCAGTTGCGGCAACTAATGTATGATGGCCTTTCAATACGACAGTCGCGCCATATTTTTGGCTGATTTCGGTTACGGCTTTTTGCCTGTCGGCTTGAACTGATTGGGTATCGGTGCCGAGTAAGCGGGCGGCTTCGGCCGGATGAGGTGTCAAGATGATATGTTTGTACAATTTGAGGCGTTCGGCCAATTCGGGAGAACGGGCAAGCAGTGTTAAAGCATCGGCATCGAGCAATAAAGGCCGGTCGTGGTGTGTAGACAGTATTTGGGGCAGCAGATGCTCTGATAATCCGTCCAAACCAAAGCCGCAACCGATTACGCGTGCGCTGACATCGTTGCGCTCCATCAATTGGGTCGCAGTAGCGAGCATAATTTCAGGGCGTTCGGGAATAATGGCAAAAGGCAGCATGGCTTGGTTGAAGCCTGCCCAAACCTTGCCGCATCCTTGATACATGGCGGCTGTAGCTGCCAAAACCACTGCACCGCTCATTCCCGTTGCGCCGCCGATAATGGCAAGCGTGCCGTATGTGCCTTTGTGCGATTCTTGTGCGCGGGGGTGGAATACGTCGGGAAATGCTAAGGCCGTCTGAAAAGCTTGAAGCGATTCGGGAAGCGTGTAGATGGGCTGCATGGCGTAACCTTCCAAGATAAGAAATTTAATTTTAAATCAGAAAGTAAAAGGTAATGAAGCAAAAAATAAAAGTTTGGGATGCACCTACGCGCCTGTTCCATTGGCTCTTGGTGTTATTGATGGGATTCATGTGGTACAGCGCAACCCAAGGCGGCGATATGCTGATATGGCACTTGCGCGGCGGCTTGTTGATGCTAGCGTTGGTGGCTTTTCGTTTGTGCTGGGGGATTTGGGGTAGCGATACGGCAAAATTCAGCCAATTTGTGCGCCCGTTTTCCGAAATCCGCCGCTACACGCAAGGCCGAATGTCTGAAGACGAATTGGTCGGCCACAATCCTTTGGGCGCGCTGATGGTCATCGCTTTATTGGCCGCCTTGGTTTTTCAGACGGCTACAGGTTTATTTGCCGCCGATGAAAATACGTTTACCAATTCCGGCTTTTTAAATCATTTGGTCAGCGAACACGCCGGTACGCTGGCGCGAAAAATCCATGTCAATTTCTTTAATGTTTTAGCTGTTTTGGCGGGTGTACATATCGCGGCTGTTTTGCTGTATCGCTTTGTGAAAAAACAGGATTTGATTACGCCAATGATGAGCGGCTTTAAAACCATCGATGCCAAGCAGCCTAAGTTGGCCGGAGTGGGACAACTGCTTGCCGCTTTGTCGGTGGCGATTGCGTTAGTGTGCGCAGTATGGATGTTGCGCGGTTGATGTTTTAAGGCTGATACCTAAAAACAAACCGACCCCGATAGCCGAAATGGTTGTTGGGGTCGGTTTATTTTTAGGGTTTAAAAGATGATGTTCAGACGGCCTTAACGCAGCGCAAGATGCTGTGGCCGCGGCCGATGCCGTCTGAAACTTCCGCTACTTTCAATCCGGCTTTTTCGACGCAACGGATTAGGTCTTCAGAGTGGAAGATTTTGCTGTTGCCGTTGGCCATGGCAGTGAAATACAGGCTGGTCATGGTCAGGCAGTAGGCGGCGGTTTCGTAGCGTTGTCTGTCCCAGAAAGGCTCCATGATGTAGAGGCTGGTGTTTTCGCTCATAGATGCAGCGGCGCGTTGAAGAATGCTGGTAGCTTGTTCCTCGGTGAAACAGTCTAGGAATTGGCTCATCCAGATCGCGTCAAAACCGGTTGGGAACGGAATTTCAGGATCAAGCAGGTTGGCCGGATGGGCGTGGATACGGTCCGCACCGTTTTTGCCTTTGGTCGCTTCGCGCATCAAGCCGATTTGTTGCGGCAGATCCATGATGGTTACTTCGACTTCGGCATTGTGGTTGACGCATTGTTCCGCCCAGCGGCCGGTATTGCCGCCGACATCGAGCAGTTTTTTAACCGGTTTGGCGAACACGGTGTTGAGTGCTTCTGCGAAGGAGTTGTCGGAATAATAATGGTCGAATGCAAACCATTTTTCCTGCGCGATGCTTGGCAATGAAGACAAGCCTTCGTAAATGGTCGGCCAGTCGCCGAATACTTTCAGGCCTTCGGGCTTGCCGGTTTGCAGGGTTTTTTCCAAATCAAACATGCCTTGGTAGCAGATTTCTTGCGTGAAATCCATGTTGACGCGGGCCATTTTGTCTTTGAGGACAAACCAACCGGCCTTGCTGATGAAATAGCGGTTGTCGCGAGTCAAGACAGTGCCGATAGACAGCGAGGCTTCCAGCAGGACTTGTGCCGCGTAGTTGCTGATTTTCGCTTTTTCGGCGATGTCAGCTTGAGTGAGGCCGTCTGGATGGTCGTTCAGCAAATCCAGAATGCCAAATTTCACCATCAGGCGAGAAACTTGGAACACAATCGGTGCAAAAGCGATTTCTTGAGCCAGACGTTGAGCCTCGCCTGCGGACTGGTGTTCGTGGGAATAGCGTTGTTCTAGGGCAGGGAAGAGTTGCATATTGTTGGTTTTCCACTAAAAAGTTAATAGGTATATTCAGACGGCCTCAAACACAATCCGTCCTGATGCACACGGATGCTCTCCGTTGTTGATTTTAAAGCTCAGTTTGTTTTTACCTTCATCAAATTTCAGCTCTACCGACACTTCATCGTGAGGACGGATAAACTGCTGATATTTTAGATTTTCGATGCGGATGACGCGCTGTTTGCCCCATGGCTGGGGCGCGATTAGGTTGCGCACCCATTGCAGCTCGACCACGCCGGGAACCAGCGGGAAGGTGGCAAAATGGCCGCCGAAATAAACCAAATCCAAAGGCACGCGGCCGATAAAAGTTTCGGTATTGGTTTTATCGTCAGATGATGTTTTCGACCAAACGGGAGAAGTTTGGGCAACGGTAAAGGCCATCTGAAAATCTGCCGCGGCGATTTTGGCTTGGGCATTGCGCGGCAGGCTGTCAGTAAAACGCCAGTAACGCGGCAGGGCGATGGTGTCCTGCGTGGCGGCCAGATGGCGTTTGAGCGTATCTGCGACCGCAGCGTGGCCTTTCTCACGCAAGGCGGCGATACCGTCTGCGTTCAATGCCGCCCATATGGCAATGCGTTGGTGTTGCGGATGACGGCCGCAGTGGGCGTCGGCAATCCAAGGGTGTTGTAAAAGTTCGTGTTCGATTTGGGTCAGCGACACGCGTTTGTCCTCAAATTTAATAATGCGGTCTTGGCGACCGAGTAACAGAAAACCGTCATCTTGCGGCTCGATCAAATCGGCGGTTTGGCGGCGTTCGGGCGACCAAGGCGAAGAAGCCCAAAGTGCGCCTTCTTCGTTTTGCCCGATTTCCACGCCTTCGAAAGGCTGCCATTCTTGGCGTTCGCAACGTGAGGCAATCACGCCGGTTTCGGTACTGCCATAAACTTCAAACGGGCGGACGGCAGCCTGTTGCAGCAAATCCGCCGTGGCAGAAGGAAGCGCGCCGCCGGCCGAGACAATGCCTGCAATTTTATGGCCGATACTTTGCCAGTTGCGGTTTTCGCCCAAGCGGTTGAGTACGGCCGGGCTGGCAATCCAAACCACTTTATCGTGTGCGGCCGTGCTGGAAAGCAGGTTTTCCGGATAAACCGCCTGCTGTCGTTCCATAGTCCAACCCATTGTCAGCGCGAGTGCGAAGCGAAATGTGAAGCCGTAAAGATGTTGCGGAATCACGCTGCCGATCACGGTTTCACCGTGTTGTCCAAATGGCAGCGTATTTGCCAAAGTCAGGGCTTCTGCCTGCATCTGCGCGGCGGTTTTCACAATAATTTGCGCTTCACCGCTGGAACCTGATGTTTTCAGCCATGCTTCGGCATGGTCGGGAATCAGATGGTTTTCAGGATAGGTGCTCAGTCCTTCCGATTCTGTTTGAGTCAATACATCAGGCAAGTGCCAGATGTTCAGGCCGTCTGAAGACAGCTTTTTATCTGTTGAATCCGTTAAAAACGCTTCTGCCGTTTTTCCCCACTCCAAATTGTCTTGCGCCAAATTGGGCAGCAATAAAACCTTTCCGCCAGAATGCCACACTGCCAACACGGCACAGGCAAACAGCGCGGCATCGTCAAACCACAGCGCGGCCGTTTGCACGCCTGCCTGTTTCAGACGGCCTGACAGATGAAAAACCGCACGGTTGAAATCAGCACGCGTCCAATTCGGATGGGCAGCGATAAGGTCGTGTTGGGGCAGGTCGGGGGATAGAATTTGGGTTAGGTGCATGATGGTTCTAAGGTTTTATAATTTTGATGTATTTGCCTTGGTATCTTCTTTGAATTGGGCCAAGCATTCATCGTATTGTTTGTTTGTCGTTTGGCGTACCAATTCGTAATCATTTGCCTGCCACTCTTCCAATGAATGGCTTTCACTTCTTTTGAAGCAATGGAGTAACCGATCGGTTTTGCCGTTTTGTCCGTCTACAAAAGGCTGATAATTGATGAAATATTTTTAATGGTTTAAACCTTCAAAACTAATTTCCGATAAATCCACTCTCCGGCAAATAATATTCCCATTAACACATACGACACGATGCCTGTATAAGCCGCCCACCAATCGTAATATTGCAAGCTTGCCAAAATGGCGGCGGTTGCGCCGTTGAAGATAAAGAACGCGCACCAGATTTTCGTAACGCGTCGAGTGTGGCGCACACCTTCGGGCGGCAGGTCGGGGTGTTGCAGTCGGGCGAGGCGTTCGATAACGGTTTGTTTGGCAAACAGGCTGCCGCCGAAAATGGCAAGCATCAGTGCATTGACGGCGACGGGATACCAATACATCGAGTCAGGCCGTCTGAAAACCAGTACCGCCGCAAAAAAGGCGGCAAGGATAATCGCCGTAATGCGTTGGGCTGTGGTTTGCGGCATGGCGGCGCGTATCAGCCATAACACACACATGGCCGCAGCAAGCCAGAAAAATGCGCCGTTTTCCCTGCCGTAATACCATAGAAGCGGATAGGCGAGGCTGGCAAGGGTCAGTA
Organism: Neisseria sp. P0009.S010; assembly: GCF_051958545.1. Lineage (NCBI taxonomy): Bacteria > Pseudomonadati > Pseudomonadota > Betaproteobacteria > Neisseriales > Neisseriaceae > Neisseria > Neisseria sp. P0009.S010. Next base: position 141,457 of record NZ_JBQCVH010000003.1, on the reverse strand, counting down.
GGAATTTTCCCAGTGTTTTCATAATGGTGTTCGGTTTCAGATGACTTTTGGGTTTTAGGGGGGGAGGTCGTCTGAAAGTTGTTTGGAAAAATAGTAGGATCAGTTCAGCATGGCAATGGCGGCGGACAGAAAAAACGGTGCGACAAGGGTCAGGATAAAGCCGCTGACGACGGCGTATTTGATGTATTCGGCGCGGCAGTTTTCTTTTACAAAGGGCAGGGCGGAGTCCATTGCCGCTGCGCCGGAAATGCCGATTGCCGCCATAGGCTGCTTTCGTCCGTAGAAATACAGGAAGACGATGCTGATCATTTCGCGGAAAAAATCGGTCATAAACGCTGCCGCACCCATTTCGGGCGATACCGCTTTTCCAACCATAGGACCCGAAAGGGAGAACCAGCCGAAACCGCCCGACAATACCAGGCTTTGGGCAAACGAATAGGGCGAACATAGCGAAAAAACGAAACACGCGGCGGCGGTTGCAGCAACGGTCAGAAGCGGCAGCAGGAAAATCCTACGTCCGAATCCGCCAAGCTGGAAATGAACCAAGTCCATGCCAACCATGAAAATCAGCAGATAGAGGATATGGGTGCTGTCGATGGGCAGATTGCCGACCTGTCGCCCGAAAAAGGCAAATGCCGCGACACCCAAACCGAAAAAAGCAAAGGCTTTGAAACAGCCGTAAAAGGGTTTGATAAAGCTGCCCGATGGAGTGGGAGCAGTCGAGGCTTCGGGTTTGCGATAAAGCGCAATCAAGGTAAACGCGCTGATAATCAGTGCGAGCAGCAGGGCATATTTGACGATGTCCGCGCCCAGATTCGGGTCGGTAAAGACGCCGCCGAACTCATAGCCCATGAAAAAGAGCAGCAGCAGGACAATAAAGGACAAGGGTTTGAGTAGGACTTGTCGAAGGGGTGGTGCAAGAAATTTACCAGATAGGAAACCGGTAGATAACAATGCAAGAACAATAAAGATCGATGATAAAGATGATTCCATATTTATAATTCTCCAGTTGAAAATTATTGATTTGATATTAAATATTTTGTTTCGTAAGAGAGAAGTCAATTAATATCATTGTTCTTTGAGCAGGTTTGCCAGTTGCAGTTTGCGGCCGGTTTCGCATTTGATGTGGTCAATAAGGTCGATGGTGTCTTGGATTATTCGTTTTCTTCCTTATTTTTTTCAAAGGCTTCATGTTCTACGAGCAGCTTATAGTATTTTGGATAAAGCTTGGCGATGCGGTTACGGTTTTCCGAGGTGCAGAATTTTGCAACCTCTTTGGGTTCATGAGATTTAGGATAGCGGGAAAACATTTCAGTCTGCTCTTGTTTGGTCATTTTTTTGACCGTTGGGCAGATAGGGGCCATTGCTGATTTGCTGTTGGCAAATCCAGCCATATTCCATGCCAGCATCCCGTTACGTTGAGTTTCCTCGTTCGTGTTTTTTTCACAAAACTCCATATCGTTATACATATCCAATGAATCACGAATGACTTGCATACACTCGGCATGTGTCATTTTTTTGATGAGGGAAATTTCAGCGTGCGCAGACAAGGCGGGGAGTAAGAGCAGTAGGGAAATGAATTTTTTCATGGTGTTAGTTGTATATTATGGATAAGTGAGAAAGATTGATGATTAGGTTGTTTATTGATATTCAGACGACCTTGCCGGTGGGTAAGGCCGTCTGAAAATATGCTGATTCAAAGTAAAATCAGGAATCTTGTTGTACTTTCAAGACCGCTTGAACCACGTCTTCTACGGTACGCACGTTGCGGAAGTCTTCGGCTTGCAGTTTGCGGCCGGTTTCGCGTTTGATGTGGTCGATAAGGTCGATAGCGTCGATGCTGTCGATTTCCAAATCTTCGTAGAGGTTGGTTTCGGGTTTGATGCGTTCCGGTTCGATTTCAAACAGGTTAACCAGTGCATCGGTCAGCAGGGTGCGTACTTCTTGTTCGGTCATCTTGTCTCTCCCTTATGCTTGGCGGCTCTTGACGAACTCGGCTAAAGTTTTGACGTTGGCGAAGTTTTCGCGCAGGTTGTCGTTTTCACCGTCGAGCTGGAAGCCGAAGGTTTTTTGTACGGCCAAACCAAGTTCCAATGCATCAACCGAATCCAGGCCCAGGCCGTCGTCGCCGAAAAGTGGATCTTCGCTGCCGATGTCGGCAACGGTAATGTCTTCCAAGCCCAAGCTGTCGATGATTAATTGTTTGATTTGGTTTTCTAAATTGCTCATGTGGTTTTCCTTGTGAAATAGTCTTGCAGGTATTCGTTTAAACGGCGTGCGGCGATGGGCAGGGGTTTTTCTGCCAGCCATTCTTCCGGCAGGATGTCGTCGCCGACGGTAATTTCATAATGAATTTTTTGTGGCGGGATTTTGTACCACGGTTGCCCTTTTTTAAAATTGGGTGGCGTCATCTTGATGCACACGGGCGTGATGACTGATGCACTGCGCAAACCGAGTGATACGGCGCCGCGGTGCATTTTAACCTGTCCGTCCCAACCTGTGCGCGTGCCCTCGGGGAAAATCAGCAAACTTTGTCCGCTTTTGAACACGGCGTCGATTTCTTCCAGCATTTCCATGCTTTCATCGTTGGGGATGTAGCCGGAAGCGATAATCTGGCTTTTCATGCTGGGGTTGTGCAGCAGGTCTTTTTTTACCAGTACGTTTGGCTCGGAATAGTGGCTGATCAGCAAGACGACATCCAAAAGCGAGGGATGGTTGGCAAGAATGAGCTGGCCGGGCCTGCCGAGTTTTTCCAAGCCGTTGAAACGGACGCTCAATACGCCCGACCATTGCAGGTAGCCGACGAAGAAACGCCAAACTTTGCCTATCATGCGTCTTGCTTCAAGTTGGCGTTTGATGTCGCCTTTGGTCGATTTGAGCGTATAGGGCAAAAGTGCGATTTTGAACAATACGCCTGCAACGCCGAAGAGGATGAAGCCGAAGAGTGTGGCAAAAAAGCGACGGAAATAGTCTAAAGTCTTCATGCGTTTTTCTGCCAGTACCAGTTTCTACCGGCATAGTGTTGCGTGTGTTGTCGGCCGTCTGAAAGCAGGAAGCGTACCCACTCCAAGCTGCTCCAATAGGGCTCGACTGTTGTATCGTTAGGGTTTTCAGACGGCCTTGCGGATGTGGTTTCCAAGCTTAGGGTATAGTCTTCGCCCTTTGTGATGACCAGTGCCAATGCATAGGCAAACGGCGCACGTGTAGCCAAGACAGGATAGTCTTCAGACAACGGATCATCGGCGACAATCACTAAAACAGATGGCGCGCCGTCTTGCAAAAGCGCGAATGCTTCAGTCAGCGCGGTTTCAAAGGAATCGGCGGCAACGGCCAACGCGGTATGTTCGCTCATGTCTTTACGCAACATCGACCATTGCCCAATCGTCGCGTTGTGAACGGACAGGCCGAATGAGGTCGGCGAGACGGTATGCGTGTTCAGAAGCTCTTGCCATAATTCAAAGCTGCGGTTGCTTTCGCCGTCGTGCGAAACGTACACCGGGACGCTTTCAGGATATTGGTCGGCCAGATTCCATGCGGCATCACAAACCAAGCGCGCCGCTTTTCCCAAGCGGCGGCGTTGCATAGGCGGCAAAAAGGAGAGCACTGGTTTGCACTCCGGCAGGGAGGCGGTATCGAGTTTTCCCTGTGCCCAGTCCTGCCATTGCTCCGGCGTACTGATTTTGCTGGAGGAGGCCTGCCATGCGGCGATATTGAAGCTGAAACGGCAAACGTTTTGAGGCATGATGTCTTTCAATGTTTTACATTTTCATACATTGTAATGAAATGGGTTAGTAAAAGCTAGGCTCTGTTATAATGCATATTGTAACGTAATTTATTCCCGGATGACATTTTATGCCTTCAATACCGAGTGCCCCGATTTATGATGTGGCGTCGCTACTTCCGCACAACGGACATATGGTGCTTATCGACTGTGTGAAAGAATTTGGCGATGACTATACGGTTTGCTGTGCGCCAGTTGGCGACAAGCATATTTTGCTGCAGGATGGCGTGTTGCCGTCTATGGCTTATATGGAATTGATGGCGCAGGGTATAGGCGCGTTTGCAGGCATTGAGGCTTTAAAGGCCGGAGAGCCTGTACGCTTGGGTTTTTTATTGGGAACGCGCAAGCTGGATTTGTTTGCCGATTCCGTGCCTGTCGGTACTGAGCTGGAAGTCAGGGCGCATGTGTCCATTCAGGATTTGGGCGGCATGGGCGTATTTGATTGCGAGTTGCGCTGGACGGATGCGCCGGAAGATGTGAAGCATCTGTTGCCGCCGGACGGTTTACTGGCAAAAGCTTCTTTAAATGTGTACAGTCCGAAAGACGGTCAAGTCATTTAAACCGTTTACAAGGCCGTCTGAAAAGACAAAGATTCAGACGGCCTGTCGATATAGTGAGAAAACGTATGAGTGAAACTATTTTAATTACAGGGTCTAATCGCGGTATCGGCAAAGCCGTCGCGCTTGGTTTGGCGCAGGACGGCTTTGATATTGTCGTCCACTGCCGCAGCCGCCGCGATGAAGCGGAAGCCGTTGCAGAAGAAATCCGTGCATTGGGTAGAAATGCGCGCGTGTTGCAGTTTGACGTGTCCGACCGCGAAGCTTGCCGAGAAATTTTGACTGCCGACATTGAGGCAAACGGCACATATTACGGCGTGGTGCTGAATGCCGGCCTGACGCGAGACAATGCGTTTCCTGCATTTACAGATGATGATTGGGACTTGGTGCTGCGTACCAATTTGGACGGTTTTTATAATGTGTTGCACCCTTTGACCATGCCGATGATCCGCCGCCGCAAAGCCGGACGGATTGTGTGCATGGCGTCGGTATCCGGTTTGACGGGCAACCGCGGTCAGGTCAATTACAGCGCGTCCAAAGCGGGCTTGATCGGCGCGGCAAAAGCCTTGGCGGTTGAGTTGGCTAAACGCAAAATTACCGTCAACTGCGTGGCACCGGGCCTTATTGATACCGATATTATCGATGAGAACGTACCTGTCGAAGAAATCTTAAAGGCTGTCCCTGCCGCGCGTATGGGATTGCCCGAGGAAGTGGCGCATGCGGTGCGCTTTTTAATGGATGAAAAAGCGGCGTACATTACGCGCCAAGTGATTGCTGTGAACGGAGGTTTGTGTTGAATACCAGAAGAGTCGTTGTAACAGGTATCGGCGGTATTACCGCCTTCGGCCGTGATTGGCAAAGTATTCAGACGGCCTTTAAAGCCGAAAAAAACGCAGTCAAACATATGGACTGGAGCGAACGCTTTCCTGAATTGGAAGCGCAACTGGGTGCGCCGATTGAAGGCTATTCTCCTCCCAAACATTGGACGCGCAAGCAGCTCAGAAGCATGGGGCGTGTATCGCATTTGTGTGTCGATGCGGCAGAACAAGCCCTGACGGATGCAGGCTTGTTGGGTGATGAAAGCATTACCGACGGCCGTATGGGCGTGGCGTGCGGTTCGTCTGTCGGCAGTACCCAAGACATCGGCGATTTGGGCGAGCTCCTGCTGACCGGCACATCGCGTAATTTCAACGCCAATACTTATGTGCGTATGATGCCGCATACGACTGCCGCCAATATCGGCATTTTCTTCGGCTTGAAAGGCCGCATTATCCCGACTTCGAGCGCGTGTTCGTCCGGCAGCCAAGGCATAGGCTATGCCTACGAAGCCATCAAATACGGCATGATAGACATGATGCTGGCGGGCGGCGGCGAAGAATTTTGTCCGTCCGAAGTTTATGTTTTCGATTCACTTTATGCCGCCAGCCGCCGCAACGGCGAACCTGAGCTGACGCCGCGCCCTTACGACAACGCTCGAGACGGCTTGGTCATCGGCGAAGGCGCAGGCATTTTCGTATTGGAAGAATTAGAACACGCCCGTGCGCGCGGTGCGAAAATCTATGCCGAGCTTGTCGGCTATGGTGCCAACAGCGACGGCAGCCACGTTACCCAGCCGCAAAAAGAAACCATGCAGAAATGTATGGAGCTTGCGCTGAAAGACGCCGGTATTACGCCTGATAAAGTCGGCTATGTCAGCGGCCACGGTACGGCGACCGAAAAAGGCGATATTGCCGAAACATTGGCGACTGAGGCGGTATTTGGTTTTGTGCCGATGAGTTCGCAAAAAAGCTATCTCGGCCATACACTCGGCGCGTGCGGCGCATTGGAAGCCTGGTTTACCATTGAAATGATGAACAACGGCTGGTTTGCGCCGACTGTCAATTTGGAAAACATCGATCCGCGTTGCGGCAAGGTGGATTACATCCAAACTGGCGGACGTGAGATTCAAACCGATTATGTGGTCAGCAATAACTTTGCTTTTGGCGGCGTCAATACTTCGCTGGTGTTCAAACGTTGGCAAGAATAATCATTGCTTGATTTTATGATTAAAGGCCGTCTGAAACGTATCTTGAGTTTCAGACGGCCTTTATTTCATTTAGAGCTTGAGATGCTTGCGAATTTTATTCGTTTGTTTTCTTCTGATTTAAATCCACCAGCCTTGTTCCGGCCAAGAAGTCGTAGAGGAATTGGCGGTCGGGATGGAACAGGGCGAAGCCCCATGGCAGGATGAGCCAGATGAGCGCGGCTCCGAATGCGCCTTTGGGCGGTATATTGAGCAGATGACGCAATCCGGCGTAGGCAAGCAGGGGAATGAAAACAATAAAAATGCTGGCCCAAATAAAGCGCAGGCGCAGTTGAGGCAGGGGCGGCTGGGTGTCGTTTTTATCGGCTAAGCCGATTTTCCATGTTTGCATGGCGAGGGTTTGGCCTTTTTTGTGCCAGTTGGCGCGGAAGTAGAGCCACCATGCGTAGAACAGAATCAGACAGGTTGCCAGCATGGACAGGCGCGTGGAAACGGGATTGAAAAAGATGGCGACAATACCGGCTGCAAGGGCGGCAATGCTGGTAACGGCGCCGGTCAGCAGAAGTTCGTAAACCAGTGCGGCGAGGCGGCGTTTAAGTGGGGCAGTGGGAAGACGGGTCATAATGCGATGGAAACGAAAATGGGTTTGATGGCAATAAAAACAGGCCGTCTGAAACGGGATAGGATGTTCAGACGGCCTGTTACTGTCGGGATTAGCGATGTGGACGTTTTTGACCGCGTGCCTGTTGGGCAGCCATTTGGTTCATTTCCTGACGGGTCGGACGTTTTTTGAAGATAGCATGCGCTTCGTCAACAGAACATTTTTGTGACAGGCAAACCAGGGTAATCGCGTCTTTTTGATGTTGGCCGCCGCTGTGGTACATACGGCGCAGGTTGGCTTCGTTGATACGGCCTTTTTCCGGGTCGATGTCGAATTTTTTCAGGCGCTCGAGGAATTGGCGTTGCTGACGGCGTGAAGTCCAAACGAAACCGCCTGCGGCAGCGGCCACGATGATGACGGCCAACAGAATGGCCAGCGGCCATGAATCGACAATCAGAACGATGATGAGGCTTAATACGGCAGTGGTCAGCAGGGCCAGACCGCCGATGCGAAGTTTGGTTTTATTATCCATATGGTTGGTGTTTCCTTGTTTTTTGCTGGAAGAGGCCGTCTGAAATGCGAGGTTCAGACGGCCTGAATTTGAGTTTACGCTATTTTACAGTATTTTCTGTTTTTGGGGCGTATTGCGTGCAAGTTTCTTGACGCGTGGCAACGGTTTCAAGCGGCCAGCGAGGTAACGAGTTGTTTGAACTCGGTCCATGCATCGCCTTCTTCCGCGCCTTTGATGATGCGGTCGATTTTAGCGCAGGTTTTGAGCGCGTCGAGCAGGCGGTTGATGGAAATGCGTTTGGCCGCCATCGGTGCAAGGGTCTGCTTGTCGCCCCATAAGCGCAGGCTGTTGCGCAGGCTTTGGATGTTTTGTCCCTGCTTGAGTGCGGCAATCAGGCGGATTAGAGTGCGGATGTCTTCGGCAACCGCCCACAACAGCAAAACCGGCTCTTCGCCTTCTTCTTCCAAACCGTCCAGTAAGCGGGAAACGCGCAGGGCATCGCCTTTCATCCATGCACCGGCCAGTTGGAATACGTCGAAACGGGCAACGGTGGCAACTGCGGCTTCTGCGTCGGCAATATTGATCAAATGGCCTTTGGGATGGAGCAGTGCGAGTTTTTCGATTTCCTGACGGGCGGCTAAAAGATTGCCTTCGACGCGCTCGGCAAAAAGGGCAAGTGCTTCAGGTTCGATATCCAAACCTTGCTGCTTCAGACGGCCCTGTATCCATTGCGGCAAAGCATGTGGCGCAACGGCTTTGGCTTCTAAGACGATGCCTTTGCCTGCCAATGCAGAAAACCATTTGGACTGGATTTGCGCTTTTTCAAGCTTGGGTAGGAGGATAAGCGTAACCGTATCTTCGGGCAGGCGTTCGGCGAAAGTTTGCAGGGCATCGCCTCCGTTTTTGCCGGGTTTGCCGTTGGGAATGTGGATTTCCAGCAGTTTCAAATCGGCAAACAAACCTGCGCTGCCGGCACTTTGCAACAGCTCGTTCCAGTCAAAATTGTTTTCGGCGGTATAGACTTCGCGGTTGAGATAGCCTTGTTTTTTTGCGGCTGCGCGCAGCGTATCCAAAGCCTCGATGCGCAACAAATCCTCTTCGCCGTGAATAATGTACAACGGTTTGAGCGGCGTATCGGGGCGCAGGCTCTCAATGGGCGCGGCAGCCATTATTGCGCCTTCAGGAAAGTCAGGCGGCGGACGATTTGATCTGCGGCGTCGATGCGCATTTCAGACCAAATGGTTTCTTCCTCTTCCTGTTTGCCCAAAACTTCGCTGTCGGCGTAGTCCATGGTACGGTGAACCTTAACTTCCATCGGTTCGCCAACCGGCTCGCTGTTGCGGAAGGCTTGGGCTTTGATGGTCATGGCCAGCAGGTATTCGTTGATTGCGGCGGCGCGGGTGATGGTGTAGATGTCGCGGCGTTTTTGAAAGTCGACAACGCGCAGGGTGATTTGTGATTCGGCTTCGCTAACTGGATGGCCGTCAGCACGGCGTAAGGCATTTTCCAGCGCTTTTTGCATGACGGCTCCGCCTTCTACATGCCAGTTTTGATAAGGCAGCGGCTGAGAAGTCACGCCTGTGCCTTTCAGGTGGAAACCGCAAGAGGCAAGCAATAGGGCGAGTGCAGGCAATAGGATTTTTTTCATTGGATATTCCTTCGTTGAAACCGGTTACGGTATCGTCGGATTATAACGAATAATGTTTAGGCCGTCTGAAATCGCAAACGGAAAGTATTTCAGACGGCCTTGTCTTTGATGGTGCAAATTTTATTTTTCCAACCAAATCAGGCTGACCATGCGACCGGTTTGTCCGTCGCGGCGGTAGGAGAAGAAAGTATCGCGTTCCAAGACGGTGCAATGGGTGCCGCCATAAATCATGTTCACGCCTTCGCGGTGCAGAACCATGCGTGCCAAAGCGTAAATGTCGGCAAGGTATTTGCCGCCGCCGATGTCTTCAAACGCATCGACAGCTTCCGGCATAGGGGTGCAAAACGCATCAAATACATCTTGCCCTACCTCAAACGCATCAGGGCCGATGGCAGGCGCGAGATAGGCCATGATTTCCAACGGCTCGACATTCATTGCTGCAATGGTGTTTTGCAAAACGCCGCCAGCCAAACCACGCCAACCTGCATGAGCCGCCGCAACCACCGTTCCTGCTTTGTCGCAAAACAAGACAGGCAGGCAATCGGCAGTCATCGAAGCGCAGGCGACTGTACCCGTCGCATCAACCGAAGCATCGGCGTCGGGCGTATTACCTAACGCTTCGGCGGCATTTACAACGATGGTACTGTGGATTTGATTGAGGTAGGCAACGGGCAGGCCGACTTGTTCCTGTACGATTTCACGGTTGCGGAGCACGGCTTCCAGATTGTCGCCGACGTGCGAACCGACATTCAGGCTGCGATATACGCCTTCGCTGACACCGCCGTTGCGCGTGGTAATAAGCGTTTTAACATTGGCAGGGGCAGGCCAGTCGGCAGTCAAAAAATTCTTGCCTTGCGGGGCGAGGTTTAGGGTATCTGTGATGGTTTTCATAATCTTTGAGTCGCTGAAATATTGGAACGGATTGATTTCAGACGGCCTGAAATAATATTTTAGGCCGTCTGAAAAATGGGTTTAATCCCTTACATAAACGACTTCGACATCGTAGTCGTCTTCATTCCAATCATCGTCATCGTCCATGCCGAATTTCTCTTGCCATTCTTCCTCGTTGCTTAGGGACGAATCCAAACCGGCTTCCAGACGCAGGACGGAAAGCAGGTGGTACATATCGTCAGGCATAGGCGCTTCAAAGGAAACGGTTTCACCGGTTTTCGGGTGTACAAAGCTCAAGCGGTAGGCGTGCAGGGCTTGACGCGCACCAAGGGCTTTGATGGCTTCTTTAACTGCGTCGCTGCATGGATGGCGCAGGTTGCCGTAAACAGGGTCGGCGGCCAGCGGATGGTTGGCTTCGCGCATATGAACGCGGATTTGATGCGTGCGGCCGGTTTCGAGCGAGCATTCGATGTAGCTGTGCGCCAGATAACGTTCCAACACTTTGACGTGGGTAATGGCAGGTTTGCCGCCGAATTTGACGACTGCCATTTTCAGGCGGTTGTGCGGATCGCGGCCGATTTGGGTTTCGATTTTGCCGTCAAAAGGGACGATTCCGTTGGCGACTGCGCGGTAAATGCGTTTGACTGTACGCTCTTGAAGCTGCTGAACCAATGAGTTTTGCGCCGGCAGGGTTTTAGCGACCACCATCAGGCCGCTGGTTTCTTTGTCCAAACGGTGTACGATACCCGCACGCGGCACTTGGCTTAATTCGGGACAGTGCGCCAGCAGGCCGTTAAGCAGGGTACCGCTCCAGTTGCCTGCGGCAGGGTGGACGACCAATCCGGCCGGTTTGTTGATGACGATGACGGTATCGTCTTCATAAATAATGTCCAAATCCATCGGTTCGGGCGTGAACGCGAGGTTTTCTTCGCTCGGACGTACCGTAACGGCAATCAATTCACCGCCTATCATTTTATCTTTGGGTTGCGCGGGCTTATCGTTTACAATGACTGTACCCTCTTTAATCCATGAACTCAGGCGGCTGCGCGAGTAGTCGGGCATGAGTTTGGCCAATACGGCATCCAGCCTTCCGCCCGCCATTTCGAGCGGAACGGTCAAATTAACACAACTTTCTGTTTCAGGGGATGACGGAAAGTCTAAATCATCGCTATAATCGGCTTCGTTATCAAAGGAAGTATTCTGCATGAAAAAAATTCTTTTAGTAGTTTCTTTAGGTTTGGCACTGAGTGCCTGCGCAAATAAAGGCACAATCGATAAAGACGCCCAAATTACTCAAGATTGGAGTGTGGAAAAGCTTTATGCCGAAGCGCAAGACGAATTGAACAGCAACAATTATACGCGAGCTGTCAAGTTATACGAAATTTTAGAATCCCGTTTTCCAAACGGCCGCTATGCCCAGCAGTCCCAGTTGGATACGGCGTATGCCTATTATAAAGACGATGAGCCGGAAAAAGCTTTGGCTGCCATTGCGCGCTTCCAACGCCATCATCCGCAACATCCGAATATGGACTACGCGCTGTACTTGAAAGGTTTGGTCCTGTTTAACGAAGACCAGTCTTTCTTGAACAAACTGGCTTCTCAAGACTGGTCCGACCGCGACCCGAAAGCCAACCGCGATGCTTATCAGGCGTTTGCCGAGTTGGTTCAACGTTATCCAAACAGTAAATACGCTGCCGATGCAACCGAGCGTATGGCCAAGCTGGTGGACGCGTTGGGCGGTAACGAGATATCTGTGGCGCGTTATTACATGAAACGCGGTGCTTATGTCGCAGCAGCCAACCGTGCGCAAAAAATCGTCAGCCGTTACCAAAATACCCGTTACGTCGAAGAAGCTTTGGCGATGATGGAATTGGCGTACAAAAAACTGGACAAGCCGCAACTGGCTGCCGATACACGCCGCGTTTTGGAAACCAACTTTCCGCAAAGCCCGTTCTTGCAACACGAATGGCGATCTGACGATATGCCTTGGTGGCGTTACTGGCGCTAAGCGTCGGGTTGTTCAGGCATGAATTAAGGCCGTCTGAAAATGATGCAGCTATGCATTTGGTTTTCAGACGGCCTTTGTTTTTAATGTTTTTTTACGCTCTCTGTAAACAGGGTGCAAAATTCGTTTTAATATGGTAAAGTCTGATTTTAATAACTCGACGGTTTGAAGCCGTTACTCAGGGGCTGTTTAAATTTAAAATCAGTTTTGTTGAAGCCGCATCGGATTTGCCGTTGATGCATTCAGGAAAATTTCAGTCGTCAGGCTGATTTGGTTTTAAATTTAATCAGCCCTTTATGTTTACAAAAAAACAGAGGTAGATTCTCATGAAGTCTTGGCAGCTTCCTGAACACGTCGCCGACGTGTTACCGACCAATGCCCGACAACTGGAAAGCGCCCGTGAGCGGCTATTGGCTTTGTTCCGCGTGCATGGTTATAAATTGGTGCAACCGCCATTGATGGAATACAGCCATTCCTTATTGACGCATATCGATGCCGGTTTGTCTTTGAAAACCATTTTGGTCGTCGATCAGCTCAGCGGTCGTCAGCTCGGTATCCGCGCGGATATTACGCCGCAGGTGGCGCGTATTGATGCCCACTTGCTTTCCGCCAATCAAGGTATCAACCGTTTATGCTATGCCGGTTCGGTGCTTCATGCGCGGCCTGACGGATTGCTCAATATGCGCGAGCCTTTGCAGGCCGGTGCGGAAATGTACGGCTTGGAAGGCATTGAAGCGGATATCGAATTGATTGATTTGATGCTGAAAAGCATGAAGATTGCCGACATGGGCGAAGTTTTGCTTTCATTGGGTCATATCGGCGTATTCCGTGCTTTAGCAAATGCCGCGCATTTGGATGAGCAGCAATCGGCAATCCTGCTGTCATCGATGCAGGACAAAGATGCCGAGGCTGTCAGCCAGTTGGTCAAAGAGTGGAAACTCGACGGCATGTGGGCAAAAGCGTTTTCACTGTTGCCCCGACTGTACGGCGGTCGTGAAGTGCTGACTGTGGCTCGTGAGAAATTACCGGAATTGTCCGCAGTCAGTGCGGCTTTGGATGAATTGCAGGCGGTATGCGATGCGTTCCCAAATCAAAAAGTGCATATCGATTTGTCGGAACTGCGCGTTGACAATTACCACACCGGTTTGCTTTACGCGGCTTATGGTTCAAACCGTCATGATGCCGTAGCACGCGGCGGCCGTTATGACGGATTGGGCGGATACTTCGGACGCGCGCGTCCTGCTGCTGGATTCAGTTTTGATTTGCGCAGCTTTATCGGCCGCCTTCCTGCTATCGGACGGGAGTCCGTGGTGGCTGTCGATGTAAAAGACATGCCTGCGGCTCAAGAAGCGTTAGATGCTTTGCGCGAACAAGGACAATGTGTCGTTATCGATTACGGTATCGGCTATAACGGTTCAGAAGAGGTTACAGGCCGTCTGAAACAGGTAAACGGCGTTTGGAAAGTAATCGCTTTGAATAATTGAGTTTTATTTTGAAATTTTGTATCTGAAATAAGGTTAGATAGCTATGGCTAAAAATGTTGTCGTAATCGGTGCCCAATGGGGTGATGAAGGCAAAGGTAAGATTGTTGACTGGCTGGCGGAAGAAACCAGCGGTGTTGTACGTTTCCAAGGCGGCCACAATGCCGGCCATACATTGGTCGTCGGCGGCAAAAAAACCATTTTGCGTCTGATTCCAAGCGGCATTTTGCATGAGACTTTAGACTGCTTCATCGGTTCGGGTGTCGTGGTTTCTCCTGAAGCATTGTTGGGTGAAATCGACGAATTGAACGCCGCCGGTGTGAAAAACGTTGAAGGCCGTCTGAAAATTGCGCCGACCTGCCCATTGATTCTGCCTTACCACATTGCGCTTGACCAAGCACGCGAAGCTTACCGCGGTAAAAGCAAAATTGGTACAACCGGCCGCGGCATCGGCCCGGCTTATGAAGATAAAGTTGCCCGTCGTGCGATCCGCGTGGTGGACTTGTTGCACCCTGAAAAACTGGTTGAAAAACTGGAAGCTGTTTTGGCTTATTACAATGTTCAGTTGCAACACCTGCACCATGCCGAGCCGGTAAAACTTGAAGACGTGATGGCGGTCATTGAAAAAGTTGCGCCGCGCATTACGCCGATGATTACCGATGTTTCCCGTGTTTTGAACGAGAAAAACCGCAAAGGCGAAAGCCTGTTGTTTGAAGGCGCGCAAGGTACGTTGCTTGACATCGACTACGGTACTTATCCGTTTGTAACTTCGTCCAACTGCTTAGCCGGTGCCGCTTCTGCCGGTGCAGGCGTGGGCCCGCAAATGCTGGATTACGTTTTGGGTATTGTTAAAGCCTATACGACCCGCGTGGGTTCCGGCCCGTTCCCGACTGAATTGTTTGACGAAGTGGGTGCAGGTTTGGCTGAGCGCGGTCATGAGTTCGGCTCTGTAACCGGTCGTGCGCGTCGTTGCGGTTGGTTTGACGTGGCTGCGTTGAAACGCTCCATTCAAGTTAACGGCATTTCCGGCATGTGCATTACCAAGCTGGATGTCATGGACGGTGTTGAAAACATCAATATCTGCGTAGGCTATGAATTGCCTGATGGCAGCAAAACCGACATTCTGCCTTGCGGCTCTGACGCGGTGGAAACCTGCAAACCGATTTATGAAACCATGCCGGGTTGGAGCGAGTCGACTTTCGGTGTGAAAGAGTACGACAAGCTGCCTGAAAACGCTAAAGCTTATCTGAAACGTATTGAAGAAGTGTGCGGTGCGCCTGTGGCCATTGTTTCAACCGGTCCTGACCGTGAAGAAACCATTGTTTTGCATCATCCGTTTGCTTAATTGATTAAGTGAATAAAAGGCCGTCTGAAAATTCAGACGGCCTTTTATATAAAATGCAATAAAAACTCAGCCCTGAAGAACACCTGTCTTCAGGGCTGAATTTTGTATTTTACGCCGTTTTGAAGTACGAATGTTTGGAAAATGAGATGTAGTGCCAAGTAACAATTATTCTCATTGACGTAAATCAAGAAAAACCAAATCTGTAATTTTATTTCACAAAAACCCCTGTAAATAAATGGGTATTGATGTTATCCTTTCAGAAAATTTACAGTCTATATTTTCAATAAAATTAGGAGCTTGATATGTCAAATGATGTTCAGCAACGTCCTGCCGCTTGGGAAGGTTTTGTCGGTGGCAACTGGGAAACCAACGTAGATGTCCGCGATTTTATTCAAAAAAACTACACGCCATATGAGGGCGATGCTTCATTCTTAGCACCTGCAACCGAAGCCACAACCAAGCTGTGGGCGGAAGTGATGGAAGGTATCAAGGTTGAAAACCGTACACACGAGCCGTATAAAATCGACGCGCAAATCGTCTCCGGTATTACCAGCCACGCTCCAGGCTACATCAACAAAGATTTGGAAACCATTGTCGGCCTGCAAACAGACGAGCCTTTGAAACGCTCTATCATGCCGTTTGGCGGTTTGAAAATGGTGCAAGACGCGTGCAAAGTGTACAACGTTGAATTGAATCCCGAAGTCAGCGAAATTTTCACCAAATACCGCAAAACCCACAACCAAGGCGTATTTGACGTTTATACGCCCGACATCCGCCGCTGCCGCAAATCAGGCGTGATTACCGGCCTGCCGGATGCTTATGGCCGCGGCCGTATTATCGGCGACTACCGCCGCGTGGCATTGTACGGTATCGACTTCTTGATGAAAGACAAACTCAACCAGTTCAACTCACTGCAAGCCGATTTGGAAAACGGTGTGGACTTGGAAGAAGTGATCCGCCGCCGCGAAGAAATCAATGAGCAATATAAAGCATTGAACCAAATGAAAGAAATGGCAGCTTCTTACGGCTACGATATTTCCGGCCCTGCAAAAAATGCACAAGAAGCCATCCAATGGACTTACTTTGCCTACCTCGCTGCCGTTAAATCTCAAAACGGTGCGGCGATGTCTTTCGGCCGTGTATCTTCATTCTTGGATATTTATATCGAACGCGACCTGAAAAACGGTGTGATTACCGAAACCCAAGCGCAAGAATTTATCGACCACTTGGTGATGAAACTGCGTATGGTCCGTTTCCTGCGTACGCCCGAATACGACCAACTCTTCTCCGGCGACCCGATTTGGGCAACCGAATCCATCGGCGGTATGGGCTTGGACGGCCGTACGCTGGTAACCCGCACCAACTTCCGCGTGCTGCATACCCTGTACAACATGGGCCCGTCTCCTGAGCCAAACATCACTGTATTGTGGTCAGAACAACTGCCTCAAGGCTTTAAAGAATTCTGCGCCAAAGTATCCATCGATACTTCGTCCATCCAATACGAAAACGACGATTTGATGCGCCCTGACTTTAATAGCGACGACTACGCCATTGCCTGCTGCGTCAGCCCGATGGTGGTCGGCAAACAAATGCAGTTCTTCGGCGCACGCGCCAACTTGGCTAAAACTCTGCTGTACGCAATCAACGGCGGCGTGGATGAAAAATCTAAAGAGCAAGTTGGTCCGAAAACTGAGCCGATTATGGACGAAGTTTTGGACTACGACACTGTCTTTGAGCGCATGGACAAATTCATGGATTGGTTGGCAACCCAATACGTTACCGCGCTTAACATTATTCACTACATGCACGACAAATACAGCTACGAAGCCGCGTTGATGGCGTTGCATGACCGTGATGTGAAACGTACGATGGCATGCGGTATCGCCGGTTTGTCTGTGGCTGCCGACTCATTGTCCGCCATTAAGTACGCCAAAGTGAAACCGATTCGTGACGAAAATGGCATTGCCGTTGACTTCGAAATCGAAGGCGAATACCCACAATTTGGTAACAACGACGACCGCGTTGACGATATCGCCTGCGATTTGGTTGAACGCTTCATGAAAAAAGTGGCAACCCACAAAACTTACCGCAACGCTACTCCGACTCAGTCCGTACTGACCATTACTTCCAACGTTGTTTACGGTAAGAAAACCGGTAATACTCCAGACGGCCGCCGTGCAGGCGCTCCGTTTGGTCCGGGTGCAAACCCAATGCACGGCCGTGACGTCAACGGTGCAGTCGCTTCATTGACTTCCGTAGCCAAACTGCCATTTGAGTTTGCCAAAGACGGTATTTCTTATACCTTCTCCATTATTCCTGGCGCGTTGGGTAAAGACGAACATTCTCGCGAACGCAACCTTGCCGGTTTGATGGACGGCTATTTCCACCATGAAGACGGTAATTTGGAAGGCGGCCAACACTTGAACGTCAACGTATTGAATCGCGAGACTTTGGAAGATGCGATGCACAATCCGGAGAAATATCCGCAGTTGACCATTCGTGTGTCCGGTTATGCGGTTCGCTTCAACTCGCTGACCCGCGAACAACAGCTTGACGTGATTACCCGTACGTTCACAGAAACCATGTAATCCGGGTGGAGAAACAAACCGGAAGCTAAATTTGCATTTGGTTTGTTTTGAAACAAAGCTCCGAGGCCGTCTGAAATGTTCAGACGGCCTTTATTATCGTACAATCCATATAAGCAAAAACATTTTTGAGCCGAACACTATGTCCACGACTTTTGCCATTACCCCCGAGCCGGCACTGAAAGACCTTGGTCACCGTCACTATAACGGCAAAGGCATTATTCATTCGATTGAATCTTGCGGTGCTGTCGATGGTCCGGGTTTGCGCTACGTGCTCTTTTTGCAAGGCTGCCTGATGCGTTGCCTGTATTGCCATAATCGTGACACATGGGATCTTCATACTGAGCAGGCGCAGGAATTGGATGTGGCAACTGTGATGAAGCAGGTCATGACCTATCGTCATTATTTGCGTGCGACAGGCGGAGGCGTAACGGCAACCGGCGGCGAGCCGTTATTGCAATATGAGTTTGTGCGCGATTGGTTTACGGCCTGCCGGGAACACGATATCCATACCTGTCTCGACAGCAATGGCTATGCTTTGCACTATGATTCGATTTTGGATGATTTGCTCGATCATACCAATTTGGTCATGCTCGACTTAAAACAAATCGATCCTGAAATTCATAAAGTGCTTGTCGGTATTCCAAATACCAAAACGCTGAAATTCGCGCGCTATCTTGCCGAACGCAATCAGCCGACGCGTGTGCGTTATGTGGTTGTTCCAGGCTACACTGATGATGAGCGTTCAGCGCATTTATTGGGCGAGTTTATCGGTGATATGGATAATGTCGAAATGGTCGAGCTTTTGCCGTATCACGAATTGGGCGCACACAAATGGGCTTTGTGCGGCGACGAATACAAGTTAAAAGGCGTACATCCGCCGCCTAAAGAAACCATTTTGAAAATCAAAGAAATATTAGAGAGCTACGGAAAAAACATTATTTATTAAAACAGAAAAAGGCCGTCTGAAACGAAATAATCAGTTTCAGACGGCCTTTTCATTATTGAAAAAAATTTAAGCGTTCAATGCGGCCAGAACCTTGGCAACAACTTCTGATACTGCAACAGCTTGAGCCTGATTGTCACGGCGTTCGGCATATTCGACATTGCCTTCTTTTAAGGCGCGATCACCGATCACGATGCGGTGAGGAATACCCAACAGCTCAGAGTCATTCAGCAATACGCCCGCACGTTCATCGCGGTCATCCAACAATACATCCGCACCGGCAGCCAAAAGCTCGGCATAGATTTTGTCAGCGGCTTCGCGTACGGCTTCAGATTTTTTGTAGTTCATCGGCACGATAACGACTTCAAACGGCGCCATTGCTTTGGTCCAAACAATGCCTTTTTCGTCGTTGTTTTGTTCGATGGCGGCAGCAACAACGCGGGTAATACCGATACCGTAGCAGCCCATTTCCATGATTTGGGATTTACCGTTATTGTCCAAGAAGCTGACATTCATGGCTTGGGTATATTTATCGCGTAATTGGAAAACGTGGCCGACTTCAATACCACGCGCCAGTTTTAGACGGCCTTGTTCGTCAGGGCTGATATCGCCTTCGATGACATTGCGCAAATCGACAAATTCAGGCTCGTCAGCATCTCGGCCGAAGTTGAAGCCGGTATAGTGGTAGTCGTCTTCGTTCGCGCCGATAACCCAGTCTGCGCCTTTTTCAGTAGCGAAATCGGCATAGACTTTACCTTTGAAGTTGACAGGGCCGAGAGAGCCGCCGTTTGCGCCGAATTGTTCAATAATCACGGCAGGGCTCGCCATGGTCAGTGGCGATTTTACGCCGGCCAGTTTTTCTGCCTTGATGTCGTTAAATTCATGGTCGCCACGCAACAGCAGCAGGACGAGTTCGCCTTCGTTTTCGCCTTCAACCACGATGGATTTGAGGGTTTGTTCAACCGGAATATTGAGGAATTCAACCAAAGACTCAATGGTTTTGACGTTTGGCGTATGTACTTTGGTCAACTCGGCCTGAGCAGCAGCGCGTTCGCCTTTAAGCGGCAAAGTCGGCGCCAGCTCGATATTGGCGGCGTAATCAGAAGTGTCGCTATATGCAATAACGTCTTCGCCGCTTTCAGCCAATACTTGGAATTCGTGAGAGCCGGTACCGCCGATGCTACCGGTATCCGCGGCAACAGGACGGAATTCCAAACCCAAACGGGTGAAGATACGGCAGTAAGCGTCGTACATATCTTGATAGGTCGTCTGAAGCGAGGCATAGTCGGCATGGAAGGAATAAGCGTCTTTCATGACAAACTCGCGTGCACGCATCACACCAAAGCGCGGACGCACTTCATCGCGGAATTTGGTTTGGATGTGATAAAAGTTTTTCGGCAATTGTTTGTAGCTGTTGACTTCTTTGCGCACGATGTCGGCAATCACTTCTTCACAAGTCGGACCCATACAGAAATCACGGTCATGACGGTCTTTCAGGCGCAGCAGTTCTTTACCGTAAAACTCCCAGCGGCCGGATTCCTGCCACAGTTCGGCAGGTTGTACCACCGGCATCAGCAGCTCCACGCTACCTGCGCGGGCCATTTCTTCGCGCACGATATTTTCAACTTTGCGCAATACGCGCAGACCCATCGGCATCCAAGTATAAAGACCTGATGCGTTGGCTTTGATCAAGCCGGCACGAATCATCAGCTTGTGGCTGGCAAGTGCGGCTTCGGCAGGGGCTTCTTTAAGGGTAGAAATGAAGAACTGGGAGGCTTTCATGGCGTATTTTTCTTTCTTAAAAATAAGTGCGTATTGTAACGCAAAATGTATGACCGCGTGTCTTTTGAATGGCATCTGATGAAATCGGCCGTTGTTTTACGCAGCTTTTGATTCGGGGCGATTTTTAGGGATGTCAACCCTAATTTATGCACAAAGCCGCATAACCTTGTTTTACCTATAAATTTTCACTGTATGATTATAGTAAAATCTTATAAATATAACTATTTGATTTTATTATGTTTTATTTGATTAAATTTTAGTCAATTTAAGACTTGGTTTGTTCCTAAAGAAAATTTTACGATTACCCAAAGCTTATCAACAGATTTATCCACAGAGATTGTGTATAGATTTTAAATGCCGCCAGCGTAATGATTTTGCATGATTGGCAACCTTGTTTAAAGCAGATTTGATTGCCTTAAAAAGATGGGGCAACAACACGATGGGCAGGTTTTGCGCTAACATTCTGCTTATTGCTGTTTCCTTACAAGAGGTAAAATGAAAAATTCAGAATTGCATTTGCTGGAACGCAGAAAGATGTTTAACGGGTATCAGGAACGGTACCGCCATTTTTCTCAAACCTGCCGGACGGATATGGTATTTGATGTCTATCTGCCGCCACAAGTCTTAAAAGGCTATCCCGCGCCTGTTTTATATTTTCTTTCCGGTTTAAATAGCGATGGTTCTGAATTGGTTCGGCAAAGTGGAATCCAACGTTTTGCGGCACAGTGGAATATTATTGTGGCTTTTCCGGATACCTCGCCACGCGGTCAGCATGTTGCCGACAGTGAGGAACATTATCTTGGACAGGGTGCCGGATTTTATGTCAATGCAACTGAAGTGCCTTGGGCGCAGCATTACCAAATGGAAAGCTATATCAGCCAAGAATTGTCTGATTTAATCGAGCATCATTTTCCGGTAACGAAAGAGCGCAGCATTGCAGGTTTCAACATGGGCGGGCATGGCGCGCTGCATTTGGCTTTGAATCATCCAGGCCGATATGCTGCGGTTTCAGCCTTTGCGCCTTTATGTCATCCTATCGATACGGAAGGCGGCAGGCAGGCGTTGTCAGCTTATTTGGGCCAAAACGTGGAAACGTGGAAACGCTATGACAGTACAGAGCTGCTTCAGACGACCTCGCATAAATTGCCTGTTTTGATTGATGTCGGCAGTGAAGATGCTTTGTATCCTGAAGTCCTGCAACCGGAAGGGTTTGTCCGCTCAGCACGCGAAAAAGGTTTCAATATCCAATATAAAGTACGCCCGGGCTATGGGCATGACTATTTCTTTATTGCCAGCTTTATCGATTCGCATATTGAGTTTCATGCTCAGGCATTGGGGCTTTAAGCAGTATTGAATAAAAGGCCGTCTGAAATCCGATTAATGGTCGGATTTCAGACGGCCTTTATTTGGTCTTTAACCTTTAATTTCAAACAGACTTATTCCTCAGGACGTTCGCCGTCGGTATCGTCCAATTTGCCTTCGGTAATATCGACATTGATACCGACTGCCGCACGGATTTTGGCATCGATTTCGTTGGCGATATCAGGGTTTTCTTTCAGCCAAACGCGTACATTGTCTTTACCTTGGCCGATTTTTGCGCCGTTGTAGCTGTACCATGCACCAGATTTTTCAACGATGTCATGTTTGACGCCCAAGTCGATCAATTCACCTTCCCAGCTGATGCCTTCACCGTAAAGAATATCGAATTCGGCTTGACGGAATGGAGGTGCAACTTTGTTTTTGATGACTTTGACTTTGGTTTCGTTACCAATGACGTCATCGCCTTTTTTAATCTGACCGGTACGGCGGATGTCGAGGCGGACGGAGGCGTAGAATTTGAGTGCGTTACCGCCGGTCGTGGTTTCAGGGCTGCCGAACATCACGCCGATTTTCATACGGATTTGGTTAATGAAAACAACCAATGTATTGGTGCGTTTGATGTGGCCGGTCAGTTTGCGGAGGGCTTGGCTCATCAGGCGAGCTTGCAGGCCGACGTGGCTGTCACCCATTTCGCCTTCGATCTCGGCTTTAGGTACAAGTGCGGCTACGGAGTCGACAACAACCATATCGATACCGCCTGAGCGTACCAATGTATCGCAGATTTCCAATGCCTGTTCGCCGGTATCCGGTTGGGAGAGATAGAGTTCTTCGACTTTTACACCGAGTTTGCGGGCGTAAATCGGGTCAAAAGCATGCTCGGCATCGATGAATGCGCAGATGCCGCCATTTTTTTGGCATTGGGCAATGGCTTCGAGACAGAGTGTGGTTTTACCGGAGGATTCCGGGCCGAAAATTTCAACCACGCGGCCGCGGGGCAGACCGCCAACGCCGAGTGCCAAGTCCACGCCGAGGGAGCCGGTGGAAATAACATCAAGGTTTTCTTCCTGTTGGCTGCCGTCCATTTTCATGATGGAGCCTTTGCCAAAGTTTTTTTCGATTTGGGCAAGGGCGGCGGCTAAGGCTTTGCTTTTTTCGTCTGACATGTTTTCTCTCCGAAAGGAAATATGAATCGCTAAGAATTTATTTAGCTATTATCGCATAAATTAAGAAAAAGTATAGTTTTATTTTTATTTTTCAGACGGCCTGTGTTTTTTGTATGCAACAGGCCGTCTGAAACTTTGAATAATCAATCAGTTGGTTAATGATGCAAAAACTTGGAAATACTCGGGGAAAGTTTTATGCGTACATTTCGGGTCGTTGATGATGACGGGGACGCCCAAAAGCGAAGCCAGCGAGAAACACATGGCCATGCGGTGGTCGTCGTAAGTATCAATGACGGCATTGGGGGTAAGTGTTTCGGGCGGCGTAATATGGATGGCTTCGGCTTCTTCAACGACTTCTGCACCCAGTTTGCGCAGTTCGGTTGCCATAGCGGCGATGCGGTCGGTTTCTTTGACGCGCCATGAGCCGATATTGCGCAGGGTGCAGGGTTGCTTAGTGGCCAGCGCAACAATGGCCAGAGTCATGGCCGCGTCTGGAATATGGTTGGCATCCAAATCAAAAGCCTGAATCTTGCGCTCGGCAGGACGGGAAATTTCTACAAAATTTTCGCCCCAAATGACATCTGCGCCGATTTTCTCCAATTCACGCGCAAAGGCAACGTCGCCTTGGATGCTGTGTGCGCCGATGCCGGTTACGCGGATGGGTGTACCCGCAATCAGGCCTGCGCCCAAGAAATAAGACGCGCTGGAGGCATCGCCTTCTACATATAAATGCTCGGGCGCATGATATTTGGCACCAGCCGGGATTTTAAATACACGGTAGTCTTCATTGATGATGTCCACACCGAACTGCGCCATCAGCTTGAGCGTGATGTCGATATAAGGTTTGGAAATCAATTCGCCTACCATGTGGATTTCAAATGCTTGTCCGGTCAAGGGCAAAGCCATCAGCAGGGCGGTCAGGAATTGGCTGGAAACATTGCCTTTAATCGGAATAACGCGCTCGCCGTTGTCTTGGCGTTTGCCGATCTGAAGAGGCGGATAGTTTTCATTGCCCAGATATTGTACGTCCGCGCCTGCAATCCGCAGCGCATCCACCAAATCGCCGATGGGGCGTTCGTGCATACGCGGTACGCCATGCAGATGATAGTCGCCACCCAAAACGGCAAGCGCGGCAGTCAAAGGACGGAATGCCGTACCGGCGTTGCCTAAAAACAAATCGGCGGTTTGGTTGGGAAAGCGGCCGCCGGTGCCATGAACTTTCAGACGGCCTTCAGGTAAAGATTCAATTTGAACACCGAGTTTATCGAGTGCTTCAAGCATTCGGTCGGTATCGTCGGATTTGAGCAAAGAATGGATTTCGCAAACGTTGTCGGAGAGTGCCGCCAAGAGTAGCGTGCGGTTGCTGATGCTTTTGGAACCGGGCAGGGCAACGGTCGAAGGCTTGAGTGTAGAAGCGGGCAGGCGGATGGATTCGGTCATGGCTGGACTAAGCTCATTTGAGTTGTAAATTAGACCGATATTATACGCAGGCAAAGGCCGTCTGAAAAATGAAGAGGGTGCAATTTATTTGTGAAAAAATGAATTTTTATATCAGTACACGATTTTCTAATCGTTTATTTTGAAATTTTCTGCTTCAGTTTTATGTTTGCCACTATAACTTATTTTGTTGTGGCAGGCATATAACCAAACACCATAAGAAAATCAGAAACCATTCTTTCCTATTTTTTCAGACGGCCTTTAATATCGGCGGACAATCATTGATAAAGCAAGAGCACGACCATGAGACATTATCCTTTGTTTGCCGATTTGAGAGACCGCCCAGTTTTACTGGCAGGTGCGGGTAAGGTTGCCGAACGCAAGGCGGAAAGCCTGTTGTCTGCCGGAGCGCGCGTACGCGTTGTTGCGGAAACTCTGAATCCGCAGTTTCAGCAATGGGTGACTGAAGGGAAAATAGTTTGGCTGGGCGGCTTGTTTGAAGAAGCTATGCTGGACGAGGTGTATTTCGTTATTGCGGCGACGGATGATGATGGGTTTAACCGCCGTGTTTTTGAAGCGGCGGAACGACGGGCAAAATTGAGCAATACGGTGGATACGGCAGATTTGTGTTCGTTTATCGTGCCTGCCGTGGTGGATAGGGGGCCATTGAAGATAGCCATATCCAGCGGCGGTACTGCGCCTGTATTGGCGCGTAAATGGCGGCAGATTATTGAAACATTGATTCCGTTGCATACGGGCACGATGGCGCGTATTGCCGGTAAATGGCGTGAGAAGGTGAAACAGACGATTCATCATGTCGAACGCCGCCGTTATTTTTGGGAAAAGTTGTTCGACAGCCGTTTTAGTATTTTTGCGGCTCAAAACAATATCGAAGCGGCAGAACGTGAATTGATCACGCAGTTGAATCGGGAAACGCCGTTTGGCGGCGAAGTGGTTTTGGTGGGCGCAGGGCCGGGTGATCCGGGCTTGCTGACTATACATGCTTTGCAGGCGATACAGGCTGCGGATACGGTGTTTTACGATGCTTTGGTATCGGATGATATTTTGGCGATGGTACGTAAAGATGCAGTGAAAATCAGCGTGGGCAAACGCGCCGGTGCGCACCATGTCCAGCAGGAAGAAACCAATCGTCTGTTGGTTGAACACGCTCAAAAAGGCGAGCGTGTGGTAAGGTTGAAAGGCGGCGATCCTTTTGTGTTCGGACGTGGTGGGGAGGAAGTGCAAACCCTGCATCAAGCTGGAATCGCTTACCGCATTGTGCCGGGTATTACTGCTGCACTTGGAGCTACTGCTTATGCCGGTATTCCGTTAACCCATCGCGATTGCGCCCAAAGTGCTTTATTTGTAACTGGCCACAGCAAACACGAGGGCAATCAGCCTGATTGGCAGACTTTGGCTTTAAGCCGTCAAACGCTGGTAATCTATATGGGCACGCTTAAAGCGGCTGAGATTGCGGAAAAACTAATGGCTTATGGCAGGCAGCCTTCTACGCCCGTTGCCGTGATTTCTAATGGCACTTTACCTAATCAAACCGTGCGGACAGGCCGTCTGAAAGATTTGGGCTTGCTGGCTGCCGAAGCAGAGCGTCCGGCTTTAATGGTGATTGGTGAAGTGGTTGCCCTGCGCGATGAGATGAAATGGTTTGGAGAATTTGTCGAATGCTATGAAGAAGCGGCGTAAAGAGTATTGATCAAACAAGGCCGTCTGAATATTGGTTTTCAGACGGCCTTGCCTTATTTAAAAGCTTGGCAATATTGCTGATAACGTTCTGCCAGTCCATATAGGATGATTGCTGTCAGCCCCCAGATGTCGTAGTGCCGAAAAGGTAGGGCGGGGAGGGCGAGGGTTTGATTGTTGTGATGAAGCTGGCGGAATGTGTAGTTTTGCAGGTTTAAGGCGAAGTCCAAAGGCAGATAAAAAATTTCTGCTACTTCATCGGGATTTGCTTTTGGGTTGATGGGCTGGGTGCAAATTGCCGGAACAGGCGTAACACGGTAGCCGGAAGGCGTGTCATAAAAGGGTAGCGGCGCAAAAGTCTGCCATGCGGCAATCGGAATGGCGGTTTCTTCATAAGCTTCTCTTAACGCCGTTGCCGTTAGACTGTCATCTTGGGCATCTTTGCGGCCGCCGGCAAAGGCGATTTGTCCGGTGTGCTGCCTTAAGGTCTCGGCCCTTTTGGTCAGTAAAATTTGCCACGCTCCTTCATGCAAGACAATGCCGACCAAAACGGCTGCTTTTTTGACCGTTTTTGGGGTAACTAATTGATTGCGCTCTGCTTGCATACGGCTGCTGAAGTGTGAAGCTTGAGTTAGGAAATGGATAAGGTGGTCGGTATTCATTTTTGGCGCTGATCGTTTTATGCAGATGAGGATTACACAAGGTTTACGGTTACCGTGTCAACAAAATAGGGTGCGTGTGTTACAGTTATGCCTGAATGATAAATAAAGCTTTGCGTCTGTTTTGCAAGTGCTTAGGCCGTCTGAAAATGTCGGCAGGTTCTCAAAAAGGATAGTTATGTTGTTTTCCCCATCCCGTATTCGAGTAGTAGCCGCGGCTGTCATGATGTTGTTTGCTACACAGACTTTTGCCGCGCCCGGCGATTCAAATGCAGTTTTTGAATCGGCTAAGATTATTAAAAAGAAAAGCCGTGCCGACCATTTTTCTCCCGAAGAACGAGAGCAGGAGCGGATACGTCTGTTGGGTATACAAAACCGCACCTCGCAGGTTTTCACTTTGTTAAATTCAGAACTGGCCCTGCAAAAGGGTGATGCGGCTTCTGCTTTGTTTACTTATATTTTGACGTTGCATCGCACCAAATCTCCCGAAGTGGCCGAACGCGCTTTGGAGATGGCGGTTTCTTTAAACGCATTTGAACAGGCTGAAGCTATTTACCAAAAATGGCGCGAAATTGAGCCGGAGCCTGGTGAAACACAAAAGCGTATGACTTGGTTGCGCAATTTGCTGCTGGGCAAAGCCGATAAGAATTTGAGCGGATTGGATAAGGTGATTGCCGGCGGTAGTGAAGACGAGCAAAAGCGCGTGTTCCTGCTTTTGGCACAAACCGCAGCCCAACAGCCGAATCTGACCAGCGATGCAGTCAAACAGGTACATAAAACGGCACTGATTTATAAAGACTTTCCAGAAGCGGCGATTGCGGATGCAATTTTTAGTGCAAAAGACGGTCAAAAGAAACACGCCATTGCGGCATTGCAGCGATTGGCCAAGTTGGACAACGAAATCCTGCCGCCGACTTTCGTCACCCTGCGGCTGATGGCGCAACGGCATCCTGATATTCTGGACGGTTTCTTCAAAGAGACAGACACCAAAACCTTATCTCCGATTTGGCAGGAATTGGACATCGCCAATTTGATCGCTCATGGTCAAAATGATAAGGCATTCAAGCGTTTGCAGACTTTGTTGGAAGAAAATCCCAACCCTGATTTGTATATTCAGGCTGCCTTATTGTCAGCCAGCAAGACGGAAAATATTTCTGCAGTAAACAGCTATCTGGAAAAGGCTTATAAAGCCGGTACGGAGGAGCAGCGCAGCCGTGCGGCATTGATTGGCGCGGTGTCTTACAATGATGCCGAGGATTTTGCCAAAGCCAAACAATGGCTGGCCAAGGTCACGGCTACGGCTTATACGTTTGATAAAACCATTTTGGCCGCTTCCATCGAGGCCAAGCAGGGCAACCATAAAGAGGCTTGGGCTTTGGTGCAACGCGCACAAAAAATACCCGAGCAAAGAGGACGTTATTTTGAAGCCAGGGATTTGCTGAATACGGCTTTGTTTGTATTGTCTAAAAATACCAATCTTCAAGAATCGTTGAACGCTTTGAACAGCTTGGTAAACTCCACCGAAAAATCCTTGAAAACCCAAGCTTCTCCAGAGTTGCTTGCCAATGTGCTGTATCAGCGTTCGATGGTGTATGAGAAGCTGAATCAGCCAGGCAAGGCGATTGCCGATTTGCGCCGTGTGGTAGAGCTGTATCCGGATAATCCGCACGGTTGGAATGCTTTGGGCTATACCTTACTGTCAAGTGGCAAGGATTTGGAGGAAGCTTTTAAAATGGTTCAGACGGCCTATCAAATGGAGCCGGAAAGCGCAGCAATTAATGATAGTGTAGGCTGGGCGTATTATCTTAAAGGTGATGCGCAAATGGCGCTTCCATATATCCAATATGCCTACGAAAAAGAACCTGAAGCCGAAGTCGCCGCGCATTTGGGCGAAGTCCTATGGACGCTTGGAGACCAAGATAAGGCCAAAGAAATCTGGAATGATGGTTTGAAGCGCGGAAGCAATCTCCGAGTATTAAAAGAGACAATGTCCAAATTCGGTATAACGTCCAGTAAACCGCATACTCAAAAACACAAATAAAACCAAAAGGCCGTCTGAAAAGCGTTTGATTTCAGACGGCCTATGAAGGAATATCCATGAATTTGAAACGATTATCATCGGTTGCAGCCTTATTGCTTTTGGCTGCCTGTGCGCAGCCAAATTTACCTCAGCAAAACAGTTGGCAAGCAGCAGAGCAGGTGCAGGATTTTAGCGCAGACGGTCGCTTGGCTGTCAAAATGGAAGGCAAAGGCTCTTATGCTAATTTCGATTGGACTTATCAAAACGCGGTTCAAACCATTGATGTGAATACACCGTTGGGCAATACCGTAGGTCAGCTGTGTCAAGACAGTGAAGGCGTATTGGCAGTAGACAGTAAGGGTAAGGTTTATCAGGCGGAGACGGCTGAGGAATTGAGCAGACAGCTTTTAGGCTTTGCTTTGCCGGTTCAATATCTGCATATTTGGGCTGATGGTAAACGCGTTGCCAATGCGCCATACAAAATCCTGCCTGATGGCCGTCTGGAACAGTTTGATTGGACAATATCGCGTACTTTAAATGGTTCAGGACAGCCCAAAACGCTTCAACTTGAGAATGCCAAGTTTAATATCCGCTTGGTGTTCGATACAGTAAATCACTCTTTGGATAAGAATGGACAAACCCGATGCGCAGCACGCAAATAGAGGATACTATGTCTGTTTCAGAGGAAATCCAAGCCTTTCCTGCGCCGGCCAAATTAAATTTGGATTTGAGGATTACCGGCCGCAGAAGCGATGGTTATCATAATTTGGAAAGTATTTTCTGTTTAATCGGCTTATACGATACCGTTCATCTGAAAATGCGTACTGATGGGCAGATTATTCTGCATACGCCGGTTGAAGGGATTGAGCCCGAACAGGATTTGACTTATCGGGCGGCTAAATTATTGCTGCCATATGCAAGCGTAGCGCACGGCGTTGAAATTTGGTTGGATAAAGTGATTCCGACGGGCGGTGGATTGGGCGGCGGCAGCTCTGATGCGGCCACAGTCTTAATGGTTTTAAACCAATGGTGGCAATGTGGCTTGAGCAGGCAGCAACTGATTGATTTAGGTGTAAGTCTTGGTGCGGATGTTCCTTTTTTTATTTTTGGAAGAAGTGCTTTTGCCAAAGGCGTAGGCGAGAAGCTGGCTGAAATAGATGTCCCTAAACAATGGTATGTTATCGTTAAGCCCCCTGTTCATGTGGCAACAGCTAAAATTTTTGCACATGAAGGCTTGACACGGGATTCCAAACCCAGCATAATGCCGACTTTCCAATCGTTACAGCCGTTTCAAAATGATATGCAGGCGGTTGTGTTTCAGGAATATCCTGAAGTTTGGAAGGCTTATACTGAGTTATCCCAATATGGTTATGCATTAATGACCGGTTCTGGAGCTTGTTTATTTATAGCAAGTGAATCTCATCAAGAAGCAAATACAATTTACCAACAGGTTTCTCAATCATATGAAGCGTATTGTGTGGAAGGATTAGATATTCATCCGCTGTTTCATATGATTTAGTAAGTTGGGGAGTCGTCAAGCGGTTAAGACACTGGATTTTGATTCCAGCATGCGAAGGTTCGAATCCTTCCTCCCCAGCCAAACCCTTTGTTGGGGAGTCGTCAAGCGGTTAAGACACTGGATTTTGATTCCAGCATGCGAAGGTTCGAATCCTTCCTCCCCAGCC
>NZ_JBQCVH010000003.1:0-111219 GCF_051958545.1 Neisseria sp. P0009.S010 | reverse complement strand
GGGGAGTCGTCAAGCGGTTAAGACACTGGATTTTGATTCCAGCATGCGAAGGTTCGAATCCTTCCTCCCCAGCCAAATAAAAGCGTGTAAGTTCTCTTACACGCTTTTTTACGCTAAGAGCAAAATAACGCTGAAAAACTTTTTTTTACCCGTCTTTACGCGTATAATCGCGTAATTAGTGTCTTAGACATAGGGCAAAGGGAAGCGTAATGTTTTCTGCGCGTAAATCAAATCTAGAATCAGGTGAAGATATGGCCGCTTATGACAGTTTAATGGTGTTTACCGGTAATGCAAATCCGGAATTGGCGCAACGTGTTGTCAAACATTTGGATATTTCACTCGGTGAAGCCACTGTTTCCAAATTCTCTGATGGCGAAGTAGCCATTGAATTGTTGGAAAATGTGCGTGGTCGCGATGTGTTTATTTTGCAACCTACCTGCGCGCCAACCAATGACAACCTGATGGAAATTTTGACGATGGCTGATGCACTTAAACGTGCTTCTGCCGGTCGTATTACTGCCGCGATTCCTTACTTTGGCTATGCGCGTCAAGATCGTCGTCCTCGCTCTGTCCGTGTGCCGATTTCTGCTAAATTAGTGGCAAATATGTTGTACTCAGCAGGTATCGACCGCGTATTGACTGTTGACTTGCATGCTGATCAAATTCAAGGTTTCTTCGATATTCCGGTAGATAATATTTACGCTACCCCGATTTTGTTGAACGATATTAAACAACAGCGCATTGAGAACCTGACTGTTGTCAGCCCTGACATTGGTGGTGTTGTACGTGCACGTGCTGTTGCTAAATCTTTAAATGCTGATTTGGCGATTATCGACAAACGTCGTCCTAAAGCCAATGTGGCTGAAGTGATGAACATTATTGGCGATATTCAAGGCCGTACTTGCTTGATCGTAGATGATATGATCGATACAGCAAACACCTTGTGTAAAGCAGCCGTTGCCCTGAAAGAGCGCGGTGCAGATCGTGTACTGGCATACGCCAGCCATGCAGTATTCTCCGGTGAAGCAGTGAATCGAATTGCTTCTTCCGAAATTGACCAAGTAGTTGTGACAGATACGATTCCGTTGTCTGAAGCAGCTAAAAAATGTGAACGCATCCGTCAAGTTACTATTGCCGGTTTGCTGGCTGAAACGGTACGCCGTATCAGTAATGAAGAATCTGTCTCATATCTTTTCAATGAAGATGTGATGACTGGCGGCATGTTGCTGCCATAACCCGATGTCGTCTTAAGCTGGTCGCGGCCGATGACGACGATTTTATCTAAATTGGAGTATTAAACATGACTTACGAAATTCAAGCCTCTGTTCGCGAAGCCCAAGGCACTGGTGCGAGCCGCCGCCTTCGTCGCGAAGGCCAAATCCCTGGCATCCTGTACGGTGAAGGTCAAGAGCCTGTTGCTATCGCTGTAGACCACAAAACTGTATTCTACGCATTGGAAAAAGAATCTTTCCATACTGCTTTGATTAAACTGTCTTTGAACGGTGAAACTAAAGACGTTATCGTGCGTGACTTCCAAATGCACCCATTCCGTCGCGAAGTTCAACACATCGACTTCCAAGCTGTAAAAGCTGATCAACCTGTACGCATCCGTGTTCCTCTGCACATTGTTAACGCTGAAAACTCTCAAGCTGTTAAATTGCAAGGTGGTCGCGTATCTCTGTTGAACACTTCTGTTGAAGTAGTTGCTTTGCCTGCAAACATTCCTGCTTTCTTGGAGTTGGATTGTGCATCAGTAGTTGCCGGCGACATTCTGCACTTGTCAGACGTCAAATTGCCAGAAGGTGTTGAAAGCGTTTCCCTGAAACGTAATGAAAACCTGGCTGTTGCTACTGTTACCGGTAAAAAACGCTAATCGGTAGTTAATATAAGAAAACCGTATCAGATTTATCTGATACGGTTTTTGTTTTACATATAAAATCATTTGTTATAAAACTTGGGTAAACGTAACAGCATATGTACTTTATAAAATTGAAGCAATTTCATTGCGAAGTTTATTAAGAAAGCGGCCATGCCGTACCCATTGTGCGGCTGATTCATAATCCTGTTGTTCAAATGCTTGTTGTAAATCTTGATATAGGCTGCTTTGTACTTCTTGAATTTCTTGATCCAGTGCCCGGATGGCATCATGGTTTTGTTCTATTTGTGCATCCATCAATGTTTCCCGCCATTCCATTTGCTGCATGAGGAATTCTGGTGAAAACGAAGTGTGTTCAGGTGCATCAGCATCGATATTTTGGCTTTTCAAGAGATAAGCAGCCCGATCAATAGGACTTTTTAATGTGCGGTAGGCATCATTAATTGTAGAAGACATCATAACGGCTTGTTTCTGCTCAAAAGCTGAAGCAGAAGCAAATTTATCAGGATGAAATCGGGCAGCTAAAGCCCGATAGCTTTGTTCGAGTGCTTCGGTATCAATATTGAAAGATGGCTCAAGCTGGAAGAGGTTGAAGTATTGAGACATGATATTAAAGGAAAAAATCTAAAGAAGAGGATTATTTTACGATATAATCCGGAAACTGTTTATATGAAAGGAAAACAATATGACCGGTAAGGTGCAACACAATAAAGGCAAAATACGAGACAATACCTTAAAAGCCTTAGTCAAATCTGATTTGTTCCGACACAAAGTAGAACGAAAAAGAAAAGGCAAGGGTAGCTATAATAGGCAAGAAGCCAAAAAATGGCGGGATGGTTTTGATACTTTCCCGCCATTTTTTATATTTTAAACGTGGAAGCTCTCACCGCAGCCGCAAGAGTCTTTGACATTTGGATTTTCAAATTTGAAACCTTCCTGCAAACCTTCTTTAGTGTAATCAACTTGCGTGCCGTCTAGATAAACCAAGCTTTTCGGATCGATATAAACTCGTGCGCCGTGTTCTTCAAAAATCAGGTCATCCTCGTTCACTTCATCGACAAATTCAAGGTTGTATGCCATGCCTGAGCAGCCGCTGGTTTTGACACCCAAGCGCACGCCCAAGCCTTTGCCGCGTTTGGTCAAGTAGCCGTTGATGTGTTTGGCTGCGTTTTCTGTGATGGTAATCATGCTTTTTTCCTCATTTCGCAATCATTTTCTGTTTTGTCTGCTTTTTATTTCAGACGGCCTCTTGATTTTCAGGCCGTCTGAAAACGCTGTTTTGCCCACTCTATTGCGGTGGCAATGGTAGTTTTTGCCTGCGGACTGTTTTTCCAACAGGTCGAGCCGGTCAATTGTGCGCCCTGTTCCAAAATATCGTCTAAATCCGCAACCGCCAAAGTGGCAATATCATCCAATCCCATTTGCTGCAAACGCTGCAATATGGTTTTACCTATGCCTTTGACAGCAAGTAGGGATTGGACTTCTTTATCAGTAAAAGGCATATCGTCTTCTTTGATTTTGCAGGTATAACGACTAAATATAAGCTGTAGCTTATTGCCCTCTCCCTAACCCTCTCCCGTGGGGAGAGGGGATAGATTGGCAGGTAATCCCAAACTTGGTAGCAACTTCAAAACGATTAAGTTTCTGTACAGTTGGTTTTGTCTCACAAAAGAAGAGGGGGGAAACCATTAGATTTGCTTTTCTCGAAGATTCGCCGGGAATCTTGGGCACCTGCCGATAAGGGTTCGTTAAATCCGGTTATTTGTTTTCCTGACGTTTGCGATAGTCTGCAACGGCCGCTTTTACCGCATCTTCAGCCAAGATGGAGCAGTGGATTTTAACTGGAGGTAATTCCAACTCTTCGGCAATTTCGCTGTTTTTGATTGCCAGTGCATCGTTAAGGCTTTTGCCTTTAACCCACTCTGTGATCAGACTGGAAGAAGCGATGGCGGAGCCGCAGCCGTAAGTCTTGAATTTTGCATCTTCGATAATACCCTCATCGTTTACTTTGATTTGCAGACGCATTACGTCACCGCAGGCCGGAGCACCGACCATGCCGGTACCGACAGATTCGTCGTTTTTGTCGAAAGTGCCGACGTTGCGGGGGTTTTCGTAGTGGTCGATTACTTTATCGCTGTATGCCATGATGTGGTTTCCTTTGTGTTTTTAGTGGTGTAAATGGTTTGTTTACGAATATTCAGACGGCCTGAAGTTTAGATTTTGCATGCGCCGCCTTCGCAGCCGTCATCATTCTCTGAATCAACGCCGCCTTCTACGGTAACGTCGTCAAAATCTTCGAGCAGGTTGTCGAGATTGTCGAGGTCGATTTCTTGTTCGTTCATGGGTTGTATCCTTGATTCTAATGTGGTGGCTTTTAGGTCGTCTGAAAAGGCCTTTGGGGATTTTCAGACGACCTTTTTTTATTTATAGGTAGGTTGGGTTATTAAACTCAACATTTCAGGCGCTTTAATAGACTCGTTGGGTTTCCAACCCAACCTACGCTTGCTTAAAATATCGTGGTTTGTTGATGTTTTAGTCGTCTGAAAAAGACGATTGTTCTAAATTTTCTAAAATTAGGCGTGCCAATAAGCTGCTATCGACATGGTATGCCTGAATACAGGCTTGAATCATTTGTTCGGCAGAGATATTTTGCCAATGTATCTGCAAACCGTTTTTCATTGCCAATTGCGTCATAAACAGGCGCAATGTTCTGCCGTTTCCTTCACGAAAAGGATGTAGGACGTTCAACTCGCCCAAATAATAGGCCACACGCTCGGCGAATTTATCTTTATCCAACCCCCGCAAATAGTTTTCGCTTTGCAGCTTCTCCAAAAGTGTACGGCTTTCGTTTTCGATAAAAGCAAAATTGGCAAATCGGGTATTACCTTTGGAAATATCAATTCGCCGGATTTCTCCTGCCCAATCATAAACATTGCCAAACAGTTTGCGATGAATGGTCTGTAAATGCGCCAAATCGAAATTGCCTGTAATGGGTTGCAAAAGCAGATTTTGGGCGGAAATAGCAGAAATGTCTCTTTCGACCTTTTCTAATTTAAGTGGATCTTGAATGGCTAATTTATTTCTAAATACACCATCATTCATATAGATTATGTCTTCACCACCGTATTTACTCATTTTTTTAGAACCTTTGTTTAATTTTTCTTATTTCTTTCTCAATATTTGTTTTACCAATCTTTAGAAGTTGCATTGCATATTGAGTTTGTCGACTAATTTCTAAATTCTCCATTTTCCATGAACCAGTGATATCATCAACATCTTTTGTCCAATGATCTTCAATAGTTAACCATTCCAAACTTCCTTTATCACGATCAATAATATCAAGATGATGTCCTCCTTGATAAACAAAAATGTTTTTACTCTTAAATAAGGAAGAGAATTTATTGAATATAGATCGATTGTATTCAATAACAGATAAAGCAAATTCAATATCTTTTTTTAATACGTCTAAATCTTGTTCATAATCTAAGTCAAATTGTTCAAAATATTTTCCATAAATAATACGTTTATAACCATTTGGCAAATTAATAATTTTAACTTTCATGGTATTCTTTCTATGAAAATAGCATACAAGACTGTCTATAAAAAGTGTTTTACTGTATTCAAAAATCAGACTCACTTTCTTAGACAGCCTTTGTTTGACATCAATCTTAATGCGCTGCCCATTCAATCGAGTTCAAATCAATCCCGTCTTTGAACATTTCCCACAGCGGCGACAGTTCGCGCAGTTTGCCGATTTTGGATTTGATCAGTTCTGCCGCAAACTGCACTTCTTCTTCGGTGGTCATGCGGCCGAAGGTGATGCGCAGGGAGGAATGTGCCAATTCGTCGTTGCGGCCGAGTGCGCGTAAAACGTAGCTTGGCTCAAGGCTTGCGGAAGTACAGGCGGAGCCGCTGGATACGGCGAGTTCTTTCACTGCCATAATCAGGCTTTCGCCTTCGACGAAGTTGAAGCTGACGTTTAGGTTGTTCGGAGCGCGGTGTTCGAGGTCGCCGTTGATGTAGACTTCTTCAATGCCTTCGATACCTTTGAGGAAGATATCGCGCAGTTTCAAGTAGTGCGCAGTGTCTCGTGCCAATTCTTCTTTGGCAATGCGGAAGGCTTCGCCCATGCCGACGATTTGATGGGTCGGTAATGTGCCGGAACGGAAACCGCGTTCGTGACCGCCGCCGTGCATTTGGGCTTCGAGACGCACGCGTGGTTTACGGCGTACATACAGGGCGCCGATGCCTTTAGGGCCGTATACTTTGTGGCCGGACATAGACAACAAATCAACTTTGGCTGCGTCAACGTCGACAGGCACTTTGCCGCATGCTTGTGCTGCGTCAACGTGGAAAATGATTTTGCGTTCGCGGCAGATTTCGCCGATGGCAGGAATATCTTGAACCACGCCGATTTCGTTGTTTACCCACATGACGGAAACAAGGATGGTGTCTTCGCGGATGGCGGCTTTTAGTACGTCTAAATCAACCAAGCCGTTTTCTTGTACGTCCAGATAAGTTACTTCAAAGCCTTGGCGTTCGAGTTCGCGCATGGTGTCGAGCACGGCTTTGTGCTCGGTTTTGACGGTAATGAGGTGTTTGCCTTTGGTTTTGTAGAAGTTTGCCGCGCCTTTGATGGCAAGGTTGTCGGACTCGGTCGCGCCGCTGGTGAAGATGATTTCTTTGGGGTCGGCGTTAATCAGGGCAGCGATGTCGGCACGGGCTTTTTCGACGGCCTCTTCTGCTTCCCAGCCGAATGCGTGGCTGTTGGAAGCGGGGTTGCCGAAGGTTTCGGTCAGGTAGGGAATCATTTTTTCGGCAACGCGTTTGTCAACGGGGGTTGTAGCGGCGTAGTCGAGGTATACAGGGGTTTTGACGGTCATGGTTTGCTCTTTCGTTTGGTCATCTGCCTGCGGTCTTTGCCGTAGGTCGGTTTAATGAATGTGTGTAAAGGTAACGACATGACTGCTGTCGCTGCAGTTTTTTTGTTCAATGATGCTTTGCAGCGTAACGCCGCTGAGGTAGTCATTGATGGTTTTGTTTAAGTTTTCCCAAAGGTCATGGGTCAGACAGGGGGCGCCGTGGTGGCAGTTTGCTTTGCTGCCGCATTGTGTGGCATCCAGTCGGTCTTCGGCTGCGGAGATGATTTGTGCAATATTGATTTGCTCGGCGGGCGCGGCAAGGATGTAGCCGCCGCCTGGGCCGCGTAGGCTTTCAACCAATCCGGCACGGCGCAGCTTGCTGAATAATTGTTCGAGGTAGGAGAGCGATATGCTTTGTCGTTCGCTGATGGCACTGAGTTTGACAGCACCGGTTTGCGCGTTCATCGCCAAATCTATCATGGCGGTTACTGCAAATCGCCCTTTGGTAGTCAGTCTCATGGTGTGGTTGCCTGTGTGGGGCGTTTTTATTAGTGGGGGAATTGTCTAATATCTGAGTGTTTCAGTCAAGTATGTGGCGGCTCGGTTTGATTGTTTGTTTAAATGGTGGCATGGGTTGATTTTTAAATCGGAAAATATTTTCTTTATTTTTCTGTAATTTGGATTTTAGGCCATCTGAAAAAAGGCTATCAACCCTACAAATGGCAGGGTTAAAATGTTTTGATTTAATATTGATACTGATATAGATTATCAAAATTATTCTTAAAATTTAGTTGTTTTGATGGAGCAAAGTGAAGGGTTGTTTGAAATGTTCAGACGGCCTGAACCATCCGTCTTTACCTTAACAGAGGCAATCGACAATGAAATGTGATTTAAGCAAAATAACCTGTATCGAAGACTTGCGCCTTGTTGCCAAACGTAAAATGCCGCGTATGTTTTATGACTATAT
Organism: Neisseria sp. P0009.S010; assembly: GCF_051958545.1. Taxonomy (NCBI): domain Bacteria; kingdom Pseudomonadati; phylum Pseudomonadota; class Betaproteobacteria; order Neisseriales; family Neisseriaceae; genus Neisseria; species Neisseria sp. P0009.S010. The sequence continues at coordinate 103,514 of NZ_JBQCVH010000003.1, read as the reverse complement.
CGATTCGGGCTCTTGGACAGAAACTACTTATCGTGAAAACACTTCGGATTTCAAAGACATCCGTTTCCGCCAAAAGGTATTGGTTAATATGGAGGGACGCAGTCTCGAAACCAAAATGATTGGGCAGGATGTGAAAATGCCGGTAGCGATTGCGCCGACCGGTTTTACGGGCATGGCGCACGCCGACGGTGAAATTTTGGCGGCACGTGCGGCGGAAAAGTTTGGTATTCCGTTTACGCTGTCAACCATGTCCATTTGTTCGATTGAGGATGTGGCTGAAAACACCAGCGCGCCGTTTTGGTTTCAGCTTTATGTGATGCGCGACCGCGAGTTTATGGAGAACCTGATTAAGCGTGCGAAAGATGCCAAATGTTCAGCTTTGGTATTGACCGCCGATTTGCAGGTTTTGGGTCAACGCCACAAAGACATTAAAAACGGCCTGTCTGCGCCGCCGAAACCGACCATTGCCAATTTAATCAATTTGGCGACTAAGCCGGAATGGTGCATGAAAATGCTGAACACGGAACGCCGCACCTTCCGCAATATTGTCGGACACGCTAAAAACGTCGGCGATTTGTCTTCGCTGTCTTCATGGACTTCCGAACAATTCGACCCGCGCCTGAGCTGGGACGATGTGGCGCGTATTAAAGATTTGTGGGGCGGCAAGCTGATTATCAAAGGCATTATGGAACCTGAAGACGCGGAAAAAGCAGCGAAAAGCGGTGCGGACGCATTGGTCGTTTCCAATCATGGCGGCCGTCAGCTTGACGATACTGTGTCTGCCATTAAGGCTTTGCCTGATGTGGTCAGCGCGGTGGGCAGCGACATCGAGGTTTGGATGGACAGCGGTATCCGCAGCGGTCAGGATATTTTGAAGGCTTGGGCTTTGGGTGCGAAAGGTACGATGATAGGCCGCGCGTTTCTGTATGGTTTGGGCGCCTATGGTGAAGAAGGCGTAACCCGTGCACTGGAAATTCTGTATAAAGAAATGGATATTTCTATGGCGTTTACCGGCCATCGCAATATTCAAGATGTGGATTCCAGCATTTTGCGTTCTACGCGTTGGCATCAAGATGAATTTTAATCTTTGAACATAGGAAAAGGCCGTCTGAAAATCTGTTTTCAGACGGCCTTTTCCTAGACGGCTATTTTTCGTTTTGGCGATACCATTCAATGAAGGCATCGGGTTTGACAAAGCCTAATAAGGGTTCGCTATGACTGCCGTCGGCGCGGACAACAAACACGCCCGGAGGGCCGAAGAGGCCGTATTCTTTCAGTAAGGCCTGATGGTCGGGAGTGTTGGCGGTTACGTCGATTTGGAAGAAGCGTTGCATATCGACTGCTTCGTGTACCTGCGGCTGGTTGAGCGTATAGGCGGCCATTTCTTTGCAGGATACGCACCAGTCGGCGTAGAAATCAATCAGCACGGGCTTGCTTGGGTCGGCTTTCAAGGCGGCATCCATAGCGGCTTTAAGTTCGCCGATATCGGTAAACATCTTGCCGTGGTCGGTTTCTTGGCCGGCTTCGGATGGAGGAACCAGCGTTAAGAAGTGGTGCAGGGTGGTGGTTTGTTTATTGAAGCTTTGCCAGCCAAACCACGAGCCGCCAATCAGCAGTAAAAAGCCCAATACGGCGGCAACTGTTTTCAGACGGCCTTTTTGTTTGCCGGATTTCGCCAAAAGCATCAGGGCGGGAACAATCATCAGCAAGGTGTAGAGGCCGACTACTGCGAAATAAGGCAGATGCGGTGTGGCAAGGTATACGGCAACGGCCAGCAGAATGAAGCCGAATGCGTATTTGATGCCGTTCATCCAGTCGCCTGCTTTAGGCAGGATATGGCCGCCGAATGTGCCGATGATGATGAGCGGTACGCCGGTGCCGAGTGCCAAGACATAAAGCGCAAGGCCGCCCAATACGGCATCGCCGGTTTGGCCGATATAGCCCAAAGCAAACGCCAGCGGAGGCGCAACGCACGGGCCGACAATCAGCGCAGACAAAATACCCATGATAAAGACGGAAACGATTTTACCGCCGGAGAGTTTGCTGCTTTGATTTTGGAAATAGGATTGGACGGAGTTGGGCAGCTGGATATTGAAGAAGCCGAACATTGACAGCGCCAATACCACCATCAACGCAGCGGCGGCAAGTACGACCCAAGGCTGTTGCAGCCATACGGTCAACAGCGCGCCTGTCAAACCGGCAATCACGCCGACCAAGGTATAGGTCAATGCCAAGCCTTGTACATACACCATCGACAAGGTGAACGCGCGGCCTTTGCCGGCTTTTTTATCGCCCACAACAATGCTGGAAACAATCGGCAGAAGCGGATACATACAGGCGGTAAAGCTTAAGCCCAAACCTGCGACAAAAAACGCCAATAGGTTGGCGTTTAAAGTATCCCAAGAGAGCTTGAAGCGGCTGCTGTCGGGATTGTTTGTACTGGGTTGGGCGGGCATTTGGCCGTCTGAAGAGGCGGATGGTTGCAAAAAGCGGTCTTTGGCAGAAACCGGCTCGTCGCTTTGAGGCTGGTAAACCCCGTTGCCTTTTACGTCAAATTCGGTGTCCACAGGCGGATAACACACACCCACTTCGGCACAGCCTTGATAAGTCAGCGTCAGTTTGTATTGCGGCGCGGCTTGTTTGTAAGGCAGGTCAACCTGTGCGGTATGGTGGTAAACCGTTTGTTTGCCGAAGAATTCGTCTTCTTTTTCTTCGCCTTTGCTGAATTTGGGTTCGGCCAAGACTTTGTCAGGATTGGTCGCTGCAACGATTTTGGACTGGTACATATAGTAGCCGTCAGCGATCTTGAACTGCACGCTGATGCCTTGATCGGTTACATTGACTTGAGGCACAAAGGCTTGCTCTGGAGGCAGCAAATCATTGGCATCTACTGCAAATGCGAAGCTGCTCAAGCCTAAAAATGCAATGAGGAAATAAAGGAATTTTTTCATAGTATCTACGGAGATGCCGTTGAGGAACCGTCATTATAAATGATGGAAAAACAATCGGCTTAATTTATGTCAAATATTGCGAGAGAAATCTAATACTTTTGAATTATATCGAAATAGGGTTGCCCATATATGACCGATAGTCTCATGTTATCGTTCAATTTATGCCAAAGGCCGTCTGAAATTTTCAGACGGCCTTTGTTTCTATTCGGCTCGGCTTTTAAGGATAAGCGATATAAGCGTAAGCGGAATGGTTGTGTATCGATTCGAAGTTTTCGCTTTCGACAACAAACGATTCAATGCGTTTGTCGGCAATCAACGCAGTGGCCACATCGCGAACCATGTCTTCGACAAACTTAGGATTTTCGTATGCTTTTTCCGTTACATACTTCTCGTCAGGGCGTTTGAGCAAACCGTAGAGCTGGCAGCTTGCTTGCGCTTCGACGTAATCGATGATTTCTTCAATGTCTACATCCGCGTTTGCAATCAGGCTGACGGTCACATGCGAACGTTGGTTGTGCGCGCCGTATTGGGAAATTTCTTTGGAACACGGACACAATGAAGTAACCGGAACCATTACTTTCAGATTGTGGCTGTATGTGCCGTTTTTGATTTCGCCGGTCAGTGTGACATCATAGTCCAGCAGTGATTGGATGCCGGAGACGGGCGCACTTTTCTTGCGGAAAAACGGGAAGGAAACGCTGATTTTGCCGGAATGCGAATCCAACAGGGCAACCATATCGGCAGTCAGTTTGTGCAGCGTATCGAAATCCAAAGCATCGGTTTGTTTTTCCATCAGGGCGACAAAGCGCGACATATGCGTGCCTTTTTGGTCGGCAGGCAGGAAAACCGTCATGGTCAGGCGGGCGACGGTGGATTGTTCGCCTTCTTTGCTTTTGAGGGAGATTGGAAAGCGCAGGTCTTTGATGCCGACCTGATTAATCGGCAGGTTGCGTAAATCGCGGCTGGATTGCACGTCTGCAATGGCGTTCATGCGTGGTATGTCCTTCATGATAGGATTGTTGAGATGCGTGTGGAGGGAATCGGCTCGTGTCGGCCGATTTGCAAATGCGAGATTATATCACTTGCTTTATCCGCCTGCATTGATTGTTTCTATTTTTCAGATAGTGATAAAATCTTCGATTATTCACATCTATATAGGCAGAGACCAAATGAAATTCGCCACGAAAGCCATTCATTCCAGCTACGATTGCGACGAACACAACCGTGCGCTGATGCCGCCGATTTATCAAAACAGTATGTTTGCGTTGCACGAGATTGGCGAAAATGTGCCTTACCGCTACTCGCGCCTGAGCAACCCGACCCGTCAGGTTTTGGAAGATACCGTTGCCGATTTGGAGCATGGTGCGGCCGGTTTTGCGTTTTCCAGCGGCATGGCGGGGATTGATGCCGTGTGGCGCACTTTCCTGCGCCCGGGCGATACCATTGTCGCCGTCGCCGATATTTATGGCGGCGCTTATGATTTATTGGTCGATGTTTATCAAAAATGGGGTGTAAACGTTGTTTTTGCCGATTTGGGAAATCCGGATAATTTGGACGAGTTGCTCAAAGTACACAATGTCAAACTGGTTTGGCTGGAAACGCCGTCCAATCCGCTTTTGCGCTTGGTAGACATCAAAGCGCTTGCCGCAAAAGCCAAAACAGCCGGTGCGCTGGTCGGTATCGACAATACTTTTGCTACGCCGTATTTGCAACAGCCGTTGGATATGGGCTGTGATTTTGTGTTCCATTCCGCAACCAAATATTTGTGTGGCCATTCCGACGTATTGATGGGTGTAGTCGTTGCCAAAACCAAAGAGCTGGCTCAGCCTTTGCACGACATGATGGTTCATACCGGCGCGATTGCAGGTCCGATGGACTGTTGGCTGGTGTTGCGTGGTATTAAAACGCTGGCCTTGCGCATGAACGCCCATTGCCAAAACGCACTCGAAATCGCACGCCGTTTGGAAGCCCATCCTGCCATTGAAAAAGTGTTCTATCCCGGCCTGCCGTCGCACGAACATTACGAACTCGCCCAAGCACAAATGCCCAAAGGCATCGGCGGCGTGGTTACGGTTTATCTCAAAAACGACACGCGTGAAGCGGCCAATAGCGTGATTAAAAACATGAAACTGGTCAAAATGGCTTCCAGCCTCGGCGGCGTGGAAAGTCTGGTCAACCATTGCTATTCCCAATCCCACAGCGGCGTGCCGCATGATGTGAAAATGGAAATGGGCATCAAAGTCGGCCTGCTGCGTTTCTCTGTCGGTATTGAAGATGTGGACGATATTTGGAACGATATTTCCAAAGCATTGGATACGACTTTGTAAATAAGGCGTAAAGGCCGTCTGGAGGTAAATAGTTTTTCAGACGGCCTTTAGTAATACATAAGGAATAGATATGAAAACATTATTCGGCGCATTGATAAGTATGGTAGTTTTGGCAGCTTGTACATCTCCTTCAGCATCTAAGCCTGAACAAGCCTCTAAAGTGCAGGTACAAACTCAACAAGCTGCGCAACCTACTTTAGCCGCCAAATGGCGTGTTGTCGCTTTCAATAAATTCACTGAAAAAGAATTGGCAGATAAAAACGCCTATTTGGATTTCAGCAAAATGCCTAAGGCGTATGGCAAGATGGGGTGTAACGGTATGATGTTCCAAGCCAATACGATTGGTTCGGACAAAATTGATTTTGGCCATATTGCGGTAAGTATGATGCTGTGTGAAGACATGAAGCTGGAAGATGCGTTTTTGCGTAAACAAAGCGTGTGGAACTATCGTTTTGACGGTAACGATTTGATTTTGGAACAAAAAGGCATCAGTATCCGTTTGCGCCGTGAATAATCTTAAAGGCCGTCTGAAAATAAATATTTCAGACGGCCTTTTGAATCTTTATAATAAGCCCTATTTGAAACTGATACCGAATATCAAGGAAACCTATTATGGCAGCTTCTCCAGAAGCCAAGTTTACCGAAGAAAAAGTCTTGTGGATCAAACACCATACGCCTAAGCTGATGACTTTTGCCATCAGCCGCCCTGAGTCCTACCGTTTTTCAGCAGGGCAGTTTTCTCGCCTTGGTTTCCGTGACGGCGAGGGCTTTATTTGGCGCGCGTATTCCGTCGTGTCTGCCGAATACGCCGATACGCTTGAGTATTTCGCAGTATTAATCGAAGGCGGCCCGATGTCGGCGCGTTTTGCTGCGATGAAAGAGGGCGACACTATTTTATTGGATAAAACGGCTACCGGTTTCCTCTTGCCCGAGCGTTTCCCCGACGGAAAAGATTTGGTCATGCTCTGCACGGGTTCCGGCATTGCGCCTTTCCTTTCCATTATCGAGCAACCTGAAATCTGGCAGCGTTTCGACCGTTTGGTTTTGGTGCATTCAGTTTCTTACGCCGACGAGTTGATTTTCAACCAACGCCTTGCTGATTTGAAAAAGCATCCGCTGATTGAAGAATATTTCCATAAATTCACTTTTGTTCCGGTCACTACGCGTGAGGAAACGGAAGGCGCATTGAGCGGCAAACGGATTCCCGAATTGCTGAAGAATGGAGGCTTGGAAGAAAAAATCGGCTTCAAGTTCACCAAGGTCGATACGCGCTTTATGGTTTGCGGCAATCCGGCAATGGTCAAAGACACTTTCCAAGCCCTGATGGATTTGGGCTACGCCATGCACCGCAACCGCATCCCCGGCGAAATCATGATGGAAAATGGTTTTTAACAGGTAAATGTTCAAAGGCCGTCTGAAAGTTTCAGACGGCCTTCAATATTAAATATAAACCGAAAATTAGAGAAAATGAGACCTTTGCAAAAATAGTCTGTTAACGAAATTTGACGCATAAAAATGCGCCAAAAAAATTCAATTGACTAAAACCTTCCTGATATTGAGCAAAAAATAGGAAAAATCAGAAAGGTTTTGCATTTTGAAAATGAGATTGAGCATAAAATTTTAGTAACCTATGTTATTGCAAAGGTCTCAAAATATGAATATCAAACAAATTATCCAAGCCCTGCCCAAAGCAGAGTTGCACGTCCACATCGAAGGGACGTTCGAGCCGGAGTTGATGTTTGAAATCGCCAAGCGCAACCACATAGCGATTCCTTATGAAAATGTCGATGCGGTACGGCAGGCTTATGATTTTCACAATTTGCAGTCGTTTTTGGATATTTATTATGCCGGTGCCGGCGTATTGTTGCACGAGGCGGATTTTTACGATTTGACCCGCGCGTATCTTGAGCGTTGCCATGAAGACAATGTCGTGCATACGGAAATATTTTTCGATCCGCAAACCCATACTGTGCGGGGCGTGGCGTTTGAAACCGTGATTAACGGCATTGTCCGTGCCTGCCGTGAAGCCGGGCAGCAATGGGGCATAAGCACGCGTTTGATTATGTGTTTCCTGCGGCATTTGTCGGAAGAAAGCGCATTTGAAACGCTGTATCAGGCTTTGCCTTATAAAGAACACATCATCGGCGTAGGCTTAGATTCAAGCGAACTGGGGCATCCGCCGTCCAAGTTCGAGCGCGTGTTTGCGCAGGCGCGGGCGGAGGGTTTGTTGACAGTGGCTCATGCCGGAGAAGAAGGCCCTCCCGAATATGTTTATGAGGCTTTGGACTTGCTGCATGTCCGCCGTATTGATCATGGCGTACGGGCGGAAGAAGACGAGGTGTTGATGGCGCGTTTGATTAAAGAGCAAATGCCGTTGACCGTTTGCCCGTTGAGCAATTTGAAATTGAAAGTATTTTCGGAGATGGCAAAACACAATTTGCGCCGTATGTTGCAACGCGGCGTGTTGGTAACCGTCAATTCCGATGATCCGGCGTATTTCGGCGGCTATATGAACCACAATTTTGAAGCGCTTGCCGAGGCATTGGATTTGAGTGCGGAAGAAACCAAAACCTTGTGCGCCAATTCGTTCCGCGCTTCGTTTTTGAGCGAGGCGGAAAAGGAAGAATGGATACGGAAGATTGAAAGTTTTGATGTTGAATAACGATAAAAGGCCGTCTGAAAAAGTTTCAGACGGCCTTTTATGATGGCGGTTAATAGTCAACTTTGATTTTGGGCGTTTCCTGCGCGGCTTTGTATTCTTCTTCCAATTCAAAGCGCAGCGGATACAAATTCAATTTTTCCATCAGCAGGCGGTCGCCGTCTTCGTCCGGATTGCCCGTAGTCAGCAGCTTGTCGCCGTAGAAAATCGAGTTTGCGCCAGCCATGAAACACATGGCCTGCATGGATTCGGGCATATTGCTGCGGCCTGCGGAGAGGCGGACGTAACTGTGCGGCATGGTAATGCGTGCGACGGCGATGGTACGGACAAATTCCGTCCAGTCCAAATCTTCGGCATCGGCCAGCGGCGTGCCTTCTACTTTGACCAACTGGTTGATCGGCACGCTTTCAGGCTGCGGGTCGAGGTTGGCAAGACTGGCAATCAGGCCTGCGCGTTCGGCGCGGGTTTCGTTCATGCCGACAATGCCGCCACAGCAGACTTTCAAACCGGCATTGCGGACTTTGCCCAAAGTATCCATGCGGTCTTCGTGTTTGCGGGTGTGGATGATGTCGTTGTAGCGGTCGGGGTCGGTGTCGAGGTTGTGGTTGTAGTAGTCCAAACCGGCTTTTTTGAAGTCTTCCGCCATGCCGTCTTCGAGCATGCCGAAGGTGCCGCACACTTCCATGCCCAAGCTTTTCACCGCGCTGATGATTTCGGAAACGACAGCCACGTCTTTAGGTTTAGGGCCGCGCCATGCCGCGCCCATGCAGAAACGGCTGGCACCGCGCGATTGGGCAATTTTGGCTTTTTCGACGATTTCGTCCACGTCCATCATCTGCTCTTTGCCCAGATTGGTGTTGTGGTGTGCCGATTGCGGGCAGTAGGCGCAGTCTTCGGGGCAGCCGCCGGTTTTGATGGAGAGTAGGGTGGAAAGTTGGATTTCGCGCGGATTGAAGTTTTGGCGGTGGATTTCGGCGGCTTGGAAAACGAGGTCGAGGAAAGGCAGTCCGAACAAAGCCTCGACATCGCATTTTTTCCAATAACGCGCAGTCGGATGCGGCTTGCGCTCGGTTTGACGGCGCAAGGCTACGGGAGATACGGTCATAGTGTGTTCTTTCGTGTTTACAGCGGCGCAGTGTCGCTGACGGCTTGACTGCCGGCGCAATGACGGCAGCAGCAGGTTTGAAATCAATATAAAAGGCCGTCTGAAACGGCGCAGCAAGTGTAACGCTTTTGATAATGTAGGGCAAATGTTTCAGACGGCCTGAAATATGGTCTGCCCGGGTTTGCTATAATCGCATTTTTAATTTTTCCGTTTTCTTATGAACGCGCCCAAAGCCTTCGCCGTACTCGGCCCGACTGCCGGCGGTAAAACCGCACTGGCCTTAAATATTGCCCAATCGTTGCCGGTGGAAATCATCAGTTTGGATTCCGCGCTGGTGTATCGCGGTATGGACATCGGTACGGCCAAGCCGACTGCCGAAGAGCTTGCCGCCATACCGCATCATTTGATTGATATTATCTCGCCGCTGGAAAGTTACAGCGCGGCGGATTTTGTCGGCGACTGCGTGCGCTTGGTGAACGAAATACATGCGCGCGGACGCTATCCGCTGATTGTCGGCGGCACGATGATGTATTTCCATGCGCTGACGGAAGGTTTGAACGATTTGCCCAGCGCGGATGCGGCGGTGCGCGCACAGCTTCAGGCGGAAAAGAACGAACACGGTCTGGCAGGACTGTATCGCCGTTTGCAGGAAGTTGACCCGATTACGGCAGGCCGTCTGAAAGCCAATGACAGCCAGCGTATTGAACGCGCTTTGGAAGTCTATCTTCTGACCGGCAAGCCTTTGAGCGAACATTTCACAGAGCAGAAGCAGGCTGTGCCTTTATTGGATTTATGCACGGTTGCCCTTATCCCCGAAGACCGTCATTTGTTACACCGCCAAATCGAAAAACGCTTTTTAAATATGCTGGAACACGGTTTCCTCGATGAAATGCACGCCTTACGCCGCGTTTATCCGCAACTGCATGCGGATATGCCGTCTATGCGCTGCGTGGGCTACCGTCAGGCTTGGGATTATCTCGAAGGCGAAACAGATTATGACACCTTTGTCGAAAAAGGCATTGTTGCCACGCGCCAGCTTGCCAAACGCCAGTTGACCTGGTTGCGAAAAATTCCTTTGGCGCACACGCTAGACCCTTACGCAGACAGTGATTATGTTCAGACGGCCTTAGCCTTGGCGCGACGGCATTTTCAGGAATAATCCATGCTGACCACGCCACCACTTGCGCCTAAAACATTGGCAGCATTAAAAGAATTAGGTATTTACACACTGGAAGATTTGCAAAAAATCGGCGCAGTCCGCGCGTTTCTATTGCTGAAAGCGTCGGGTTTGACCGTAACCAAAAGCACCTTGTGGCAACTGGCTGCGTTGGTTTCGGGTGTGGATGTCCGGCATATTTCCGAGGAGAGAAAGACTGAGCTGGGCGAAGCATTAAAAAACCATCCGCCTGTTGTCGTTTTCCCTTCGCAAAACGATATGGAAGCCTTTATGTGGTTGGCGATAGAGCAGGCCAGACAATCGGCAGCATTGGGCGAAGTACCCGTTGGCGCGGTCATCGTATATCAAGGCGAGGCAATCGCAGCGGCACACAATACCTGCATTGGCGACCACAATGTCAGCCACCACGCCGAAATCAACGCGCTTGCCGCCGCAGGAAAAGCCTTGCAAAACTATCGCTTGGAAGATTGCGATGTGTACATCACCTTAGAACCTTGCGCCATGTGCGCATCTGCCTTGATACAGGCGCGGGTCGGGCGCGTGATTTATGGTGCGGCCGAACCCAAAACCGGTGCGGCAGGCAGCGTGGTCGATTTATTTGCCGACAAACGTCTGAACAAGCATACTGCAATTTTCGGCGGCATATTGGCGGATGAATGCCAAAGCGTATTGCAGGATTTCTTTGCGGCCAAACGGAAGGCCGTCTGAATTTCAGACGGCCTGTCGGCAAAAATACTTTATTTTAAATTTTCGGATTTCCCATGTCAGTCAATCATTACGAAAATTTCCCAGTCGGATCCATTGTGCTGCCGCGCCGTTTGCGTAAGCCGGTTCACGCCGTTTACGCTTTTGCACGGACGGCGGACGATATTGCCGACGAAGGCAATGCAGAAGCAGCCGAACGCCTGCGCCAACTGGACGAACTGAAATCAGAGTTAGACCGCATTGCACAAGGCGGGAAACTGCAAACGGCTTTGATGCAGCGTTTGTATAACGAAGCGATTGAGCCGTTTCAATTGCCGTTGCAGCCGTTTTATGATTTGCTGGCGGCGTTCAGTCAGGATGTGGTCAAAACCCGTTATGAAAACTTTGGCGAATTGATTGCCTATTGCCGTTTGTCCGCCAATCCGGTGGGGCGCATTATGCTGCATTTGTACGGGCAAACCGATGAAGTGAGTATGGCGCAAAGCGACGGCATTTGCACTGCCTTGCAGCTGATTAATTTCTGGCAGGACGTGGCGGTAGATTGGCAAAAAGGACGCGTGTATATCCCTCAGGAAGATTTGCAGAAGTTCAAAGTCAGTGAAGAGCAGATTGCGGTCGGCAAAGCCGACTTTGCTTTTCAACGATTGATGGCGCACGAGTGTCAACGTGCTTTTCAAATGCTGAAGGCCGGCTCGCCGTTGGGCAAAACCCTCAAAGGACGAATCGGTTTTGAGTTGCGCATGATTATTGTCGGCGGCCAGTTGATTTTGCAGAAGCTGGACGGTTGCAAATATGATGTGTTTAACCAGCGGCCGCTGTTGGATAAAAAAGACTGGATGATTATCATCAAGCGGGCTTTGATGAAGAAATAAAAAAAGGCCGTCTGAAATTGATGTTTCAGACGGCCTTGATGTTTTCTATTAGCGGTTTTTCAAACGGTTGATGCGATTGTCCAAAGAAGGATGGGTGCTGAACCAAGAATCTTTGGCTTCGCTGGCAATGCCCATTGCCGTCATGGTTTGCGGCAAATCGCTGGGGTTGCCTTTCAAGCGTTGCAGGGCGGCAATCATTTTCGGCGCGCCCACCAGTTTTGCAGCACCCGCATCGGCACGGTATTCGCGTTGGCGGCTGAACCACATCACAATAATGCTGGCAAGGAAGCCGAATACAACCTGCAAGACCATGCTGACCATGAAATATGTGCTTTGGGAAGTGCTGCCGTCATTGTTGCGCGCCACCATGCTGGAAACGATACGCGCCAAGAAGACGACAAAAGTATTCACAATACCTTGAATCAGCGTCAGCGTTACCATATCGCCGTTGCCGACGTGCGCCATTTCATGCGCCAAAACGGCTTCGACTTCATCGCGGGTCATGTGGTCGAGCAGGCCGGTACTGACAGCGACGAGCGAGCTGTTTTTGGTTGCGCCGGTTGCGAAGGCGTTAGGCTCGGGCGAGTTGTAAATGGCGACTTCCGGCGTTTTCAGATTCCATTGGCGGGCTTGCGCTTCAACAGTTGCCAACAGCCAAGCTTCTTCTTCGTTTTGGGGCTGGTCGATGACGACGGCGCCGACCGAATGTTTGGCGATGGTTTTCGACATCAGCAGGGAGACAATCGAGCCACTGAAGCCGACGACTGCGGAATAAGCCAACAGGCTGCCGACTTGGTCGGTACTGTTGATGCCCAAGATGGCCAAAACAACACGGATGACAACCAAAACGGCGATATTGGTTGCAATAAACAAGAAAATGCGTTTCACCGATTATTCCTTTTTAGTGTGGTTTGTGAGGTGATTTTTATATGGGCGCATTGTCTCAAAAACTCTATAGAGATGAAACAGCATGATAGGCAAAGGTATGCAAATTCAAAGCAATTGAAGCAAAGGCCGTCTGAAAAGGCAGTCTCAACCAGTGAGAATCGCTTTTCAGAAGGCCTTTGATAGGTAAAACTATCTGCCGGCTTCTTCTAGCCAGTTGCGCGGTATGAGGAATTGATTGAGGCGTGCTTCGGGCGAACCCTCTTCCGGCACATATTGATACTCAAAGCGCACCAAAGGCGGCATGGACATCAAAATGCTTTCCGTGCGTCCACCGCTTTGCAGGCCGAACAGCGTGCCTCTGTCCCAAACCAAGTTAAATTCCACATAGCGTCCGCGGCGGTAGAGTTGGAAATCGCGTTCACGTTCCCCATAAGGCGTGTTTTTGCGTTTGGCCACAATCGGCAGATACGCTGCGATATAGCCTTCCCCAACTGCCTTGATAAAATTCAGGCAGGTATCGAAATCCCAGCAGTTTAAATCGTCAAAAAACAGACCGCCCACGCCGCGTGTTTCGTTACGGTGTTTCAAGTAGAAATATTCGTCACACCATTGTTTGAATTCAGAATAAACCGATTCGCCAAATGGCGCGCATACGTCTCGCGCTACGGTGTGCCAGTGCACAATATCTTCTTCAAACGGATAAAACGGCGTCAAATCAAAGCCGCCGCCGAACCACCAAACCGGCTCGGCATTTTCAGGATAGGCAATAAAAAAGCGTACATTGGCATGGCTGGTCGGGACATAAGGATTTTTCGGATGAATGACCAGCGACACGCCCATGGCTTCAAACGCCGCACCCGCCAATTCAGGACGATGGGCAGTGGCAGAAGCCGGCATTTTGCTTCCCTTTACATGCGAAAAATTCACACCGGCCTGCTCGAATACCGCGCCGTTTTTTAATACGCGTGTTTTACCGATGCCCAGTTTCCCCGTCCATGCTTCATGCACAAATTTGGCTTCGCCATCTTCTTGCTCCAGCGCGGCGCAGATTTGGTTTTGCAGGGTTTTGAGGAGGGTTAGAACGGATTCTGTGTGCATGATATATCCTTGATGGTTTCGTATTTGTAAAATGACAGGGCGGAAGATGATTTAAGTTTTTGAAACTAATTGTTATTTTTCTGTTTTCTTTATTATGGGTAAATTTTTGCATGGGCGTATCTTGCAATCAAGCGTTACTCATCGGCAATAGATTGAAAGGTATTACGGGGTTAAAAATACAGTTGCTACTCTTGCTGCATGATATTGGCAAGATTTAATTTAAATGTTTGTTGAATCTTGTTTACATCCTTAGCAAAAATATGATAATCACTCGAAGAATAGATAGATTTTATTCTATCCAAATTAGTTTGTTGATAACATTTTTTCATTTCCGCGATGAAAAAATTATCTTTTCCTCTTTCATTGAGACAGTTATTTTCTAACAGATAGATTGCCCATGCTGTAAAAATAAATGTACTATCTTCCGGATATTCAGATAAATAAATTTCGAATTCAATTATAGAATATTCAGCTGCTTCAATTAATGTTATATCTAAATCTCTGACAAATTTTTCCGTTATATTTTTAAATAATTTCTTGAATTCTATATAATTTTTTATTTTTTCCATGATTCTATTTTCCTGTAAAAATATTTAATTGAATATTTGGATAGCGATTTCTAAACTCTAAAATAACATTGCTGCAAGATTGACAGGCCTTTAATGATGATATTGCGATACCTTTCAGATGGCCTTGATTTATTCAGTAAAAAAGGTATGTGCGCCCAAATAGTTTTTGGCATAAAACGGGGTGGAAAGTTTTTCGGTTTTGATGGTTTTGCCGCTGCTGGGGGCGTGGATGAATTCGCCGTTGCCGATGTAGAGGCCGACATGGGAATATTTGTGTGCGCCGCCGGTGTTAAAAAAGACCAGATCGCCGGCTTTTAATTTGTCATCGGAAATTTTACGGCTGGCGGCGGCCATATCGCGTGCGGTGCGTGGCAGGTTGACGTTGAGGGCGTTTTTATAGACGAATTGGATCATGCCGCTGCAGTCAAAGCCTGTGGCTGTGGTACTGCCGCCCCATTTGTAGGGCGTGCCGATCAGACCCATGCTGTGAAGCATCAATTCCTGTGAACCTTGTGTGCGGTCGATATGGGAAATGCGGACAGGTTGGACTTTTCTGGCGGTTGTTTGCGGCTTGTGGGATTTGTGCTTGCCGGTGGTGCCGCAAGAGGCCAACAATAGGCCGGCGGTACAAACAAATAGGGTTTTGCAGATGAG
This sequence comes from Neisseria sp. P0009.S010, assembly GCF_051958545.1. NCBI lineage: Bacteria > Pseudomonadati > Pseudomonadota > Betaproteobacteria > Neisseriales > Neisseriaceae > Neisseria > Neisseria sp. P0009.S010. Next base: position 88,509 of record NZ_JBQCVH010000003.1, on the reverse strand, counting down.
TCGAGACATGATGAATTCCTCCGGCCGCATGATTTATGTTTTCAGACGGCCTCTATAATAATCCTTCTATAGGCAGGATGGACAAGATTTTTGAAGTAACCCGTTTCCAGAATTTGGCTTCTGGTTCTTGTGCGTAAGTTCGTTTTTCACTTGGGTCATACCAGTATAGTTTATTGTAATTGCCAAGCGTTACCTGATAGGCGTAGTTTGGGGTGGTCGTAACGAGGGTGCGCTGCATTTGGCCTGCGATTTCGGGACTTTCGATGACGACACCCATTTCGGTATTGAGCCGTGCGGAACGTGGGTCGAGGTTGAATGAGCCGATGAAAATGCGTTTCTCGTCTACGATGAATGTTTTGGCATGCAAGCTGGTGGCGGAGCTACCGGTCAAGCCGCGGTCTTTAGAGGTCGGAACGGCATGATTGGGTTGGAGTTCGTATAGTTTGACCCCGGCTTTGAGCAAGGGCTTGCGGTATTTGACGTAACCGGAATGGACGGCGGCAACGTCGGTTGCTTGAAGCGAATTGGTCAAAACGGTAACGTCTACGCCGTTGTGTATCAGCTTTTCTATGGCTTTGACACCTGATTTTGTGGGCACAAAATAAGGCGAGACAAGGTAAACGCTTTTTTCGGGTTGCTTGAGGGCGTCTTGTAGGCGTTCGGAAATAGGCGGTTTATGCCGGTCACGGTCTAAGCCTTTGGCCGGATCGTCGCTGATTAAACGTGTGCTGACGCTTTGCCACTCCATAAGGTTACTCTGTATTTTTTGATAGAGGTTGGAGTGTTCGATGCTTTGACGGTAGCGGATGAGCGTTTGGTTTTTATCTTGGTCGGTGTAATTAAGCTCTGCCAATCCTTTTTGCAGGTTTCCCCGTTTGATGACGCTGGTCGCGTTATAGGCGGAATGGCTTGCCCAGTAGCGGTCGAAGTCTAGGGAAACTTCTGTTACTACGCGGCCTGTGGCGAGGATATCGAGGTCGGCAAAGATGGTATCGTCGTTAACCTTAAAATATTCGTCGCCGATATTGCGTCCGCCCAAAATGGTGGCACGGTTGTCGGCGGTAAACGATTTGTTGTGCATCCGGCGGTTAAGTCGCGGAAAGTCAGCAACGTAGCCGAGTGCACGCCATTTTCTGAAAATAAAGGGATTAAACAGACGGACTTCAATATTGGGATGATTGTCGAGTGCCAGCAGGAGATCATCCATGCCGTTGGTGTTGTTGTCGTCCAGAAGCAAACGCACACGGACGCCGCGTTCAGCTGCACGATGAATCAGGTTGAACAGAAGCTTGCCGGAGATGTCGTTGTGCCAGATATAGTATTGTAAATCGAGGGTATGGTCGGCGGATTCAATCAGGGTAGCACGAGCGACAAAGGCTTCATGGGCATCGTTCAGCAGATAGATATGGGAAACATCAGTCTTGGAGGATGTAGAAGGAATACCTAATGCGCTGTCCAGCCGCGGGGTTGCAGGTATGTCAAGATAACTGCTTTGGGTGCGTTCGTCCAATGATGGCAAAAACGCGGCGCAACCGCCCAATAGCAGGGTATAAAGAAAGGGAAGATGAAATTTCATGGGAAACCGGTACAAACAATCCCTACCTAAATGACATTTAGGCAGGGATTGAATTGAAATTAGGTTGCTTGAATCAGCTTAGAAGGCAACATAATTTGCCGGATTGACCGGTTTGCCGTTTTGACGGATTTCAAAGTGCAACTGAGTACGAGATGCATCGGTATTACCCATGTGCGCAATGGTTTGACCGCGTTTAACGGTTTGGTTTTCATTAACCAGCAGACGTTGGTTGTGGCCGTATGCGCTCAAGAATGAGGAGTTGTGTTGGATGATGACCAAGTTGCCGTAACCGCGCAAGCCTGAGCCTGCGTAAACGACTTTACCGTCTGCCGCTGCAACGACAGGCTGACCTTGTGTACCAGCAATATCCACGCCTTTGTTGCTGCCGCCGAAGTTGGCAATAACGTTACCGGTAGTCGGACGCTGCCATGTGATGCCGCTGACGTTGCGGCTGCTGCCGGTAGATACGGTTGGTGTATTGGCAGGAGTGCTTGGAGCCGGAGCAGTGGTTGTCGTTGTTGGCGTAGAAGGTTTGCTTGCAGAAGCTGCAGGTGCAACGTAGCCTTCAGGTTTCACGCGCAGGGTTTGACCAATGCTGATGGTGTTGTCGGCCAGGTTATTCCATGCACGCAGATTGTCTTGGGTAATATTGTAACGTTTGGAGATGTTGTAAACGGTATCACCACGAACAACGGTATGTGTCGCTGCATTAATATCAACAGGCGCGTAAGAAGGCGTGTAAGTGCCGGTGCTGCCGCTGTTGTATGTTGGAGCAGGTGTACTTGCCGGCGGAGTGTATGGAGCATCTGCCGCTGGGCTGGTGTTGGTATTGTAAGGCGCTGCGCCGTAAGGATTGTCAACGGTAGAGCCTGTTGTTGAACCACCGCTTTGTGTGCCGACGACTACAGGAGCCGGTTGTTGGCTGGCACAGGCTGCAAGTAATAAAACCAAAGCTGCCGATCCGGCATAAGATACACTTTTTTTCAACATGTTAATGACTTTCGTATTCGGGTAATTGTTCTCGTCGAGGCATATCATAATAAAAATATGCTTGATTCTCAAGTGTTCGGCTGTTAGGGACTGTTAAGGCGCAGGGATTTCTGACCAAAAGGAAGCAGTTTGCTCCATTTGTCCGTAGGCAGTCAAATCGACTTGCAGGGGGGTTATCGTGATGAAGCCGGACGCGCATTCGCCAAAGTCGGTACCTTCTTCGCTATCGGAAACATCGCCGACCGGCCCAATCCAATAAATTTGTTCGCCACGTGGATTATACATGGGAACAATGCTTTGTTCATGATGACGGCGGCCGAGCCGTGTAATTTTTATGCCTTGGATATCCTCAGGTGCGACGGCAGGGATATTGATGTTCCATAAGATGGGTTCGGAAATAGGGCGTTTGAGAAAGTAGGAAAGCAGTATCCAAGCGGCTTTTTCTGCGGTTTCCCAATAACGGCCGCTGGAGTCGGCAAGTGAGAAAGCAATGGCGGGAATGCCCATCAGGTAGGCTTCCGTCGCGGCGGCAACCGTACCGGAATAAAGCGTATCGTCGCCCATGTTTGCGCCGTTGTTAATGCCGGACAAAACTAAGTCGGGTTTGAAATCGGCGAGGGCGTGTTGGCCGACATGAATGCAGTCGGTGGGCGTACCATTCACATAGTAAAACCCGTTTTCCGCCTGTTTCAGTTGTAAAGGACGGTCTAAAGTCAGGGAATTGCTGACGCCGCTGCGATCGCGTTCGGGCGCAACCACCCTAACATTGGCAAATTCCGAGCACACTCTTGCCAAAATAGCCAAACCGGGCGCAAGATAACCATCGTCGTTTGAGATTAATATGTTCATGTGACAATATTGTGTCTATCGGTAAGATAGGCCGTATTGTACTGGTTTGCTTGAGCGATTGTCCATGAATCGGCAACGTTTGGGCGGAAAGGATAATAATGAAACATTATGAGTTAGACCCCAAAGCTTTATTGGGCGGCGTGATTGCTTCAGACGGCAATCAGGAGATTGTTCAGCTTTCACTGCAGAAGAATAATGAAATTCCGGCATATGAGGCGGATGCGATTATTTTGCTTTTGGTTTTAAACGGCAAAGCCGAAATCAAAACGGTGGACGAAGTTTTGCAAACCGAAGGCTTGCAAGTTATCCGTCTTGAGCCAATGGAAGCGCATAGCATTCGCGCGTTGGCCGATAACACCAATATTTTGGTTATCAAACAATTGATTCATGAAACAGGTCTCAGCAAACGTTTGAGATTTGGAAGTTGCTGTCTGTGATGTCAATAAAGGCCGTCTGAAAAGTATCAGACGGCCTTTTTAAAATCAACCAGATTTATTTCAAACCTTTTTTCACCAAGTCTTCATAACCGCCATGGTTGGTTACGTTGGTGTAGCCCGCTTTTTTCAGCTCAGTCAGCGCGGCTTCTGCACGGCGGCCACTGCGGCAGTAGAGGTTGACCGGTGCGTTTTTATCCGGGCTGACGGATTTGATGCGGTCAACGATTTGGTCATGCGGAATATTGAGCGCACCTTGCAAATGGCCTTCTTTAAATTCTTCGGCAGAGCGGACATCAATCCAAACGCCTTTTGCTTTTGCAGGTTGTGCCGCAATTTTTTCAATTTTAGGCATAGAGGCAGCGGAAGCGGCCAAAGGAGTGGCAACAGCGGCGGCAAAAAGTACGGCGGTCAGCAGTTTCTTCATGGTTCAATCTCCTATTAGACAGAAAACAATATGATAACTTTATCAGTTTAGCATTTCATCAGGCCGTCTGAAAGGGGAGTTGGCTTTCAGACGGCCTGATTTTACAAACCGATTAGCGTTGGGTTTCTACTGCTTCCAAAGCGCGCAAAGCGTAGGTATAAGCGGCACCTGCATTCAGAGCGATAGCGGTGGCCAATGCGCCGGCGATTTCGCTTTCGGTTGCACCTGCTTTAGCTGCAGCGGCAGCATGCACGCTGATACAGCTTTCGCAACGTGTGGTAATGGCAACGGCGATGGCGATCAGTTCGCGTGTTTTGGCATCCAGTGCTTCGGCAGCGGCTGCTTGATCCAGTGCGCCGTAGGCTTGCAGCATTTTAGGATGGTTTTTACCCAGTTCACCGAATGCTTTTTTTACCAAGGCGGTATGTTCAGGCCAGTCTTTAAACATGATATGTCCTTTCTTAATGTGAGTGGATAAGATAAAAAATCCTATCCGTTTGTGTTTAGTGTGTGTATTATTGCAATAATTGGAAGAATAAAATCGTCAAAACATCTCATTTATTGGTAAAAAACACTATGGATATTTTGGATAGGCTGGTCGAATTGGCGCAGGTAAAAGGCAGCGTGGATGTTCAATGTCTTTTTCGGGGGAAGTGGTATGTGCGGCATGAGCCCAAGCGTGCGCATGGTTTGGTGCATATCGTAACTGCCGGTTCGGGTTATATCCGAATTGATGGGGAGCAAGAGGCAAGGCTGCTGAGTGCGGGGGATGTCATTTTTTTCCCGCGTAGTGTAGGGCATACTTTGAGCAGCGATAGCAGTTGTGAAAATCTTGGTGTTAATGTGCTGACGAGTGAAAAAGGCGCATTTAAAGTCAAGCAAAGTCATGCAGGAGGCGATGCGGCTTTGCATCTTTTCTGTGCACGGTTTGAATATGAAGCGCAGGCGGATATTATGGCGGGGCTGCCTGATACGGTTTTACTGAATATCAACCATCCTTCTTTGCAGTATTTGGTGGCGTTATTGCAATATGAGAGCGGTCAAGCTTTGTCAGGTTCGGTAGCGGTTGTGAACGCATTGGCTTCGGTGTTGTTGGTATTTCTACTTCGAGCCAGCCTAGAGAAAAATGGGGAAGCGCAATTAAGCGGTTTGCTGAATGGTTGGCAGGATAAACGCCTGCGGAATCTGCTTCAGGCAGTAGTGGATAAGCCGGAAGAGGAATGGAATATCGAGAAAATGACCGCGATGGCCAACTTATCTCGCGCCCAGTTGATGCGGGTATTTAAGCAGCAGACGGGAACAAGCCCGCATGCCTTTGTAAACAGTATCCGCTTACAGCAGGGGGCATTATTGTTGAAACAGACGGCGGATTCGGTTTTATCGGTTGCGCTCTCGGTGGGTTTTCAATCGGAAACGCATTTTGGCAAGGCATTTAAAAAGCAATATGGGATATCGCCGGGGCAATATCGAAAAAATGATCGCGCTGATGAAGCGGCAGTACAAGCGGAAGAAATACCGATTTACTTTATTTGAACAGATGATAAAAGGCCGTCTGAAAGTGTGAAAATGAAATCTAGGATTTCTAAAACACTTTTCAGACGGCCTTAATTTTAAAACGTATCAATCAAACAGAATTAGTCCAGTTTTTTGAAATGACGGCGACGTTCCAATTCGCTCAGGTAGCGTTTACGCAGGCGGATGGATTGTGGCGTAATTTCAACCAGTTCGTCATCGTCGATGAACTCAACTGCGCCTTCCAAAGTCAATTTGATCGGCGTAGTCAGGCGCACGGCTTCATCTGTACCGCTGGCGCGGACGTTGGTCAGTTTTTTACCTTTCAGAGGGTTTACCACCAAGTCGTTGTCGCGACTGTGAATACCGATAATCATACCTTCGTAGACTTTGTCGTTTGGAGAAACGAACATACGGCCGCGGTCTTCCAAGTTCCACAGGGCGTAAGCAACGGCTTCACCTTGCTCTTGAGAAACCAGTACGCCGTTGTGACGGCCGGGCATATCAGGTTTAACCGGAGCATAGTCGTCAAAAACGTGGCTCATCAAGCCGGTGCCGCGGGTCAAAGTCAGGAATTCGCCTTGGAAACCGATCAGACCGCGTGCAGGAATGTGGTATTCCAGACGGGTACGGCCATTACCGTCGCTTTCCATATTGGTCAATTCGCCACGGCGACGGCCAAGCTCTTCCATAACGGCACCTTGGTTGTCATCAGGTACGTCCACGGTCAGGTTTTCGTAAGGCTCGCATTTTTGACCGTTGATTTCACGGAATACCACGCGCGGTTTACCGACTGCCAATTCAAAGCCTTCACGGCGCATGTTTTCCAACAAAATGGTCAGGTGCAATTCGCCACGGCCGGAAACGCGGAATACATCAGCGTCGGCAGTATCTTCAACACGCAGGGCAACGTTGGTCAGCAATTCTTTTTGCAGGCGGTCGCGGATTTGGCGGGAAGTCACGAATTTGCCTTCAGTACCGGCCAAAGGAGAAGTATTGACCATAAAGTCCATGGTCAAGGTAGGCTCGTCCACGCTCAACATAGGCAAGCCTTTAGGATTGTCTTTGTCGGTAATGGTTACGCCGATACCGATGTCTTCGATACCGGAAATAATCACGATATCGCCGGCTTCAGCTTCTTCCAAAGGTACGCGTTCCAAGCCTTGGAAGCCCAACAGCTGGTTGATGCGGCCTTGGGCAACTTGTTCTTCATGATTCATCACGGCAACAACTTGGCCGGGTTTGATGCGGCCGTTCAGGATGCGGCCGATACCGAGGCGGCCGGTATAGTTGTCGTAGTCCAGTTGGGAAATTTGGAGTTGCAGCGTTTCGTCCGCGCTGCCGCTTGGTGCAGGCGTGTGTTTCAAAATGGTCTCGAACAGAGGACGCATATCGCTGCTCTCGTCGTTCTCATCCAGTTTGGCAAAGCCGGACAGGCCGGAAGCATAGACGATAGGGAAGTCCAATTGTTCGTCGGTTGCGCCCAGGTTGTCGAACAATTCGAATGTTTGGTCGATAACCCAGCTTGGACGGGCAGACGGTTTGTCGATTTTGTTGATAACAACGATAGGTTTCAGACCCAAAGCCAAGGCTTTTTTGGTCACGAAACGGGTTTGCGGCATAGGGCCTTCTTGTGCGTCAACCAACAGTACGACGCAGTCAACCATGCCCAATACACGTTCCACTTCGCCACCAAAATCGGCGTGTCCCGGGGTATCTACGATGTTGATGTGGTAGCCTTCGTATTCGATGGCGGTATTTTTAGCGAGAATGGTAATGCCGCGTTCTTTTTCAAGATCGTTGCTGTCCATGACGCGTTCTTCGACTTGCTGGTTGGAACGGAATGTACCGGACTGGCGCAGCAATTGGTCAACTAATGTGGTTTTGCCATGGTCGACGTGGGCGATGATGGCAATATTGCGGATTTGTTTCATGATAATTTATAAGGTTTAGCTGGTTGCTTAAAAAAAAGATAACTGGCGATTATAGCACGATTCGCAAGTGATGACGGAATGGGAGATTCAAAAAAATCAGGTAAAAGCAGTTGAGAATAATTCATAATTAAATTTGATTGATTTTGTTGGATTATTTGCTTTTATTTATGGTTAACGAATGTAAATGTTTTTGAATAATGCAATGGATTCTTAATACTAATGTCAAAAAATTGTTATTAAAAACAGGGGATTAATTTTTCAGACGGCCTTTTAAGCGGGTTAAATTTTTTGATAATTGTTTGTATTTTAAATAGAAAATTTGTCAAAAGTGCTACTTGTGCATACAATTACCTCATTCCATAACAACACACGAATCTTCATTTCGTGATTATCAACTTTTAAAAGAAAGAGAAAGAATTATGCAAGGCAACCAAGCAGTTATTGATTACATGAACGAATTATTGTCTGGTGAGTTGGCTGCTCGCGACCAATATTTTATCCACTCTCGCCTGTACTCTGAATGGGGTTACACCAAACTGTTCGAACGTTTGAACCACGAGATGGAAGAAGAAACCACTCACGCCGAAGACTTCATCCGTCGTATCCTGATGTTGGGCGGTACGCCTAAAATGACCCGTGCCGAACTGAACATCGGTACTGACGTAGTCTCTTGTCTGAAAGCAGACTTGAATACTGAATACGAAGTACGCGATGCGTTGAAAAAAGGCATCAAATTGTGCGAAGAAGCTCAAGACTACGTTACCCGCGATTTGATGGTTGCCCAACTGAAAGACACTGAAGAAGATCACGCTCACTGGTTGGAACAACAACTGCGTCTGATCGAATTGGTCGGCGAAGGCAACTACTACCAAAGCCAACTGTAATCTAGCCTATAACATATAAGGAGCTGAATATGAAAGGCGATCGCTTAGTTATTCGCGAGCTGAACAAAAACTTAGGTTTGTTGCTGATTACCATTAACCAATACTTCCTGCATGCCCGCATTTTGAAAAACTGGGGTTTTGAAGAATTGGGCGAACACTTCTTCAAACAATCCATCCGCGAAATGAAATCCGCAGACGATTTGATCGAGCGTATTTTGTTCTTGGAAGGCCTGCCTAATCTGCAAGAATTGGGTAAACTGTTGATCGGTGAATCTACCGAAGAAATCATTGCCTGCGATCTGAAAAAAGAGTATGAAAAACATGATGCTCTGGTTGCAGCCATCGCTCTTGCAGAAGAGCAACAAGACTACGTCAGCCGTGATTTGTTGGAAAAACAAAAAGACATCAACGAAGAACACATCGACTGGCTTGAAACTCAGCAGGAATTAATTGGTAAAGTTGGTTTGCCAAACTACCTGCAAACAGCGGCGCAAGAGGACTAAAACACAAACCACTGCCAAATATAGCAGTCCCTGCTCCCATCAACGGCATATCTTTACGATATGCCGTTTTCTTTTGTGGAAATGCTTAAAGGCCGTCTGAATGTTCAGACGGCCTTGATTTTATATCGCTTTCAAACAGTATAGATAAGTAGTTTCCTTGTTTCTGGCAAACGCCAAAGGATCGGATTCATCTATTGCTTTTTTGTGTTGCGGTTTGGTTTTCAAAATATCGACTACATTGAGTGAGGCCGTCTGAAAGCATTGGTTTAGAAAGTCTTTATCACGCAAATGCAAGTGTTCTGCCAAATCTGAAATAATCAGCCAAGCTTCGCCGTTTGGATTTAAGTGATGACGTACGCCGTTGAGGAACGCAGTCAGCATGGCATGATTGGGGTCGTAAAGGGCAGTCTCAATAGCGGAGGTCGGTTTTGCCGGCAGCCAAGGCGTATTGCAGACGATAAGGTCGGCGCAACTTTCGGGAAATAAATCAATCGATTGAATGTTTACGGCTTTATCAAGGCCTAGGCGTTCGAGGTTTGCTGTGGCGCAGCCTATTGCTTTTGGGTTGGTGTCTGTAGCAATGATGTCGGGTACGCCTCGCTTGGCCAAAATGGCGGCAATAACGCCTGAGCCGGTGCCGATGTCAAAGGCCGTCTGAATATGGGGAGCGAGTGGTGCTTGGGCGATTAAATCCAAATATTCGCCACGCAGTGGAGAGAATACGCCGAAAGGAACATGGATTTTTCCGTCTAGCTGCGGAATATCTATACCTTTTTTGTGCCACTCGTGCGCACCGATAAAGCCCAGTAATTGATTCAGCGGCAAGAGAAACGGTTTGTCGTTTGGTGTATCGTAAACATCGCACAGGGCGGCGTAGATGTCGGGTGCACGTGCATTATCCAGTTGAAAATTCGGTTGGATTTCAACGGCAAGCATATTGAGCAAACGACTTTGTTGCGCCTGTTTCATACGGTGGGCGTGAAAGGCCGTCTGAATATCGGCAGGTGCGCCTTTCTTTTTTTCAGACGGCCTGCGGATACGTTTTTTCATTGCAGATAAGACTTGCTTGGCATTGTGAAAATCGCCAGTCCAAACGGTTGCAGTTTGCGCGTGGGCATTTTTTAAAATTTCTGCTGCGCCTGCTTCTTGGATGTAAACTGCCTGCTTAGGTGGCTTTTGTGTACTTTCATTGCGCCATTCAATGTTGGAGCGGTTGGTAGGGATGGTATAGGGCATAATGCGCTTCAAATCGAGGAAATAGGGGATTAGTTTACTATATTTAGGATGGGTTCGGTTTGAGATGGGCTTTTAATAGTCTGAATTAGACAAAATGTATAAAAATTTCTCAAGTTTTAAAATTTAAGCTAATATTTTTATAAAAACAGATTGTCGTTTTGTCTAAAATGAGTATAATGCAAAACCAGAATACAATAATCTTAATCAGATTTGGACAAGGAACATCATGCAATTAGACATTGACCGTTTGGTTGCCTATTTTGGTGGCGTAAACGCGCTGGCCGAAGCCCTGAAACAGCACGACCCGGAAAATGCTGCAACGACGGCGGCTATCTATAAATGGCGTACACGCGGTTCCCTGCCTTTGGCTCAGTTGCAAAAACTGACCGCTTTGGCGGAAGTGCAAGGCAGACCGCTTGATTTGAATGCTTTTTTACAAAAAAACGAATCTCTGGAGAGAACAGAAATGACACAAACCAACCGCGTTATCATTTTCGATACCACCATGCGCGACGGCGAGCAGTCGCCCGGTGCATCCATGACTAAAGAGGAGAAAATCCGTATTGCCCGCCAGTTGGAAAAGATGGGTGTTGATGTGATTGAGGCAGGTTTTGCAGCAGCCAGTCCGGGCGATTTTGAATCGGTTAATGCGATTGCCAAAATCATTACCAAATCTACAGTTTGCTCATTGGCGCGTGCCGTTGAAAACGATGTGCGCAAAGCAGGCGAAGCTGTTTCCCCTGCTCCGAATAAACGTATTCACACTTTTATCGCTACCAGCCCCATCCACATGGAGCACAAACTGAAAATGAAGCCGCAGCAGGTCATCGATGCGGCGGTCAAAGCGGTAAAAATTGCCAAAGAATACACTGACGATGTGGAATTTTCTGCCGAAGACGCAGTGCGTTCGGATTTGGACTTCCTTGCCAAAATCTTTACGGCGGTTATCGAGGCAGGCGCAACCACCATCAATATACCCGATACTGTCGGCTACTCCATCCCTTCCGTATGGTACGAGCGTATCAGTAACATCATCAAAAGCGTGCCCAACGGCGACAAAGTAGTTTGGTCGACCCACTGCCATAATGACTTGGGTATGGCGGTTGCTAACTCATTGGCTGCTGTTCAGGCAGGTGTGCGTCAGGTGGAATGTACCATCAACGGCTTGGGCGAACGTGCGGGTAATGCCAGCCTTGAAGAAATCGTGATGGCGTTGAAAGTGCGCCATGATTTGTTTGGCTTGGAAACCGGCATCGATACCACGCAAATCGTACCGGTATCCAAACTAGTATCTACTATCACCGGCTATCCGATTCAGCCAAACAAAGCAGTAGTCGGCGCAAACGCCTTTGCGCACGAATCAGGCATCCATCAAGACGGCGTGTTGAAACACCCTGAAACCTATGAAATCATGACTGCCGAATCAGTCGGCTGGTCAACCAACCGCCTGACTTTGGGTAAACTCTCCGGCCGTAATGCTTTCAAAACCAAGCTGGCAGATTTGGGTATCGAATTGGAAAGTGAAGAAGCGTTGAATGCGGCATTTGCACGCTTCAAAGAGCTGGCGGATAAGAAACGCGAAATCTTTGATGAAGACCTGCACGCTTTGGTGTCTGACGAAATGGGCAATATGAATACCGAAAGCTACAAATTCATTTCCCAAAAAATCAGCACTGAAACCGGCGAAGAACCGCGCGCCGATATTGTGTTCAGTATTCGCGGTGAAGAAAAACACGCTTCCGCTAGCGGCTCAGGCCCTGTTGATGCCATCTTCAAAGCCATTGAAAGCGTAGCACAAAGTGGCGCAACTTTGCAGATTTACTCTGTCAATGCGGTGACGCAAGGTACAGAAAGCCAAGGCGAAACTTCAGTCCGCCTGCAGCGTGGCGATCGTGTGGTTAACGGTCAAGGCGCAGATACCGATGTGTTGGTGGCGACTGCCAAGGCTTATCTGTCTGCACTGAGCAAATTGGAATTCGGTCAAGCCAAGCCTAAAGCACAAGGCAGCGGCATGATTTGATTTATTGAAAAAAGTAAAGGCCGTCTGAAATCGTAGTGATGCGTTTCAGACGGCCTTTTTTATTTGGTCAAAAAATAGTTTGTTTATTGAAGTTTAAGCAGTCGGTCTTGTTCAACAGACAATACGCCGTTTACTTTTTTGAAATAGGCAATGGCATCTTCAATATTGGTCTTGGAAGCCGGACGAATAGCAATGCCGTTCAGGTTTTTGTATTCGTAAACCAAAGTTGCACCAGAGGTTTTCACTGCTTTTAGCAATGGCGCAGAACCAGTTTGGGCATCATAGAAGATAATCAGGTTGCCGGTTGTATCTTGGGTTTGTTGCTGAGATGGAATAGCAGTTAATTGAGTAGGAGTGCTTGGGCTTTGACAGGAACAAAGCAGGGTGGAGAGTAGGACGAATGCTAGGATTTTCATGGCATTAATTCAATTTGATAAAAGAAAAAAGGCCGTCTGAACAATCGTAAAACAAAATCAAAGTTTCTCTTTACAACTTTCAGACGGCCTTTGTTCCTTATGCTTCAGGCAATTCCATGGCTAGAACGGTTTGTTCTTGTTTGGCACGGAAAGCAGCCAATTTTTCAGCCAATTCAGGATTTTCGTTGGCCAAAAGTGAAATGGCAAACAGCGCTGCATTGGCCGCGCCTGCTTCGCCAATGGCAAATGTGGCAACAGGAACGCCTTTGGGCATTTGCACAATCGAAAGCAGGGAGTCTTCGCCGCGCAGATATTTGCTGGGAACGGGAACGCCCAAGACGGGAACCGTGGTTTTGGCTGCAACCATGCCTGGCAAATGCGCTGCGCCGCCTGCGCCGGCAATGATGGCTTTGATGCCGCGTTCGCGTGCGGTTTCGGCGTATTCAAACATCAAATCAGGCGTACGGTGTGCAGAGACGACACGCGCTTCGTATTCAACGCCGAATTCTTTGAGAAATTGTGCTGCCTGCTGCATCACCGGCCAATCGCTGTTGCTGCCCATAATAATGCCGACTTGGATCATGAAGAGTTCCTTTTGCTTGAATGGATTAAGGGTAAAAAAATATTCAGACGGCCTTGGGGATGACAAGGCCGTCTGAACGTTTATCTTTGTTTGAGACTGATGGAAGCACGTTTTGCCGCTTCACTATTGGGGAAGCTTTGTATCAGTTTGCGCCATGTGCTGCGGGCGATGTCTTTTTGTTGCAGTTTGTATTGGCATTGGCCGATGCTGTACATGGCATCGGGAGCTTGCGGGCTGTTGCGGAATCGGTTGGCGTAGCGGTTGCCGATTTCGATAACGGATTCGCAGTTACCCAGACGTTGTTGGCTTTGCAGGAGCAGATACATATTGCGGCGGGCAATTTCGCTGCCGTTGCCGCCGTCAGCCTCTTTCAAAATGGCCACTGCGGCGGAATAGTTGTTACGCTGATAGTATTTTTGCGCCTGATTATAAAGGCGTAATTCGTTTTGTGCGGCTGAGTCTGTTTCAGACGGCACGCCGCCGCCATTTGCCAAATAGTTCATTTTCAGCTTGCGGTCGTCTAATCGCTGGGCCTTGGGGTTGGAAGCCGAAGTAGTCGGACGCTTTATGGTTCGTTGTTGTTCCAATGTGTGCAAGCGTTGATTTAATTCTTCAACCGTGCGTTCCAGTCGGGCAATTTGTATACCTAAGTGGTCAATCTGGGTTTGTGCGTCCAAACGCGGATAGGGGATACTTTTTTCGTGCAAAGGCTCATGCGGAATATCCGGCAGGACAAAGTTGGGATTGTCGGCAGATTGGGGAGGGTGGGAAACAGCGCATGATGCGGCCAATAGAGTAAGCGGCAAAAGAAACAGGGAATGTGATAATGTTTTCATCGGATTGTGTCGTTTTATTTTTTTAGCAGCAGTGTCAAACCGTCGCCGATAGGCAGGGTAATGGGAATAATGCGTGTATCGTGCGGCAGATTTTGGTTGAAATGGCGCAGGATATCCAAGCTGGGTGGATCATTTTCGCCAGCTTCATTCATGACGCGCCCGCCCAATAAGATATTGTCGATGGCAATTACGCCGCCACTCCGTACCAGTTGTAAACAGCGTTCAAAATATTTCGGCGTAGGCGGTTTGTCGGCATCGATAAGCGCCAAGTCATAGCTTTCCGATTCGCCTTGCACAATCAAATCGTCCAAAGTCAGCAAAGCCGGTTGCAGATGAAGCGAGATTTTATGCGCTATGCCTGCTGCCTGCCATGTTTCGCGGGCAATATCGGTAAAGGTTACATTGATGTCGCAAGCCGTGATTTTGCCGTCCTCGGGGAGGGTAAGTGCCATGGCGGTGCTGCTGTAACCGGTAAAGACACCAACTTCCAAATATTTTTTGGCATTCAATAATTTGGCCAACCACACCAACATGGCTGCCTGCTCTTGTGCGATGGCCATCTTTCCCAGACGATGTGATTGGGTGCGCTCGCGCAATGCGGTCAAAACGGGATGTTCAGATTGACCGATGCTGTTGAGGTACTGCTGTAACGCCGGATCGGTATTGTGGGTGTTGGTCGTCATACCGATATGGGTTAGTCTTGATAATAGGTGTAAGGTTTTTTGTTGACTTTGGCCGCTTCAAATTCAGCCTGTTCGGCCGGATTGAGGGTAACATCCCACAGCAAATGGCGGTTTTCGAGGCGTTGCGCTTCCATTTCGGGATTGTCTTCCATGAGTTTGTCGAGGAATTGGGTAGCTTCGGATTTGTAGTGGTACATGATGTCTTGCCTGAATCGTTGTCAGACCGTCATTATAGCCGATATTTTTTGTCAATACGCTAATTAATCGAACTTCCATAAGGTATAATGGCACGTCTTTTTTAGGCTGTCTGAAGCCTTTGCTCAATGTTTTGTTCTTTCTACGGCAGGATATTGTGCAAAGGCTTAAGCCGGACAAGTTTCAGACGGCCTTTTTTATTGTGAAAAGAGCTGCTTATGTTAAAAAAATGGCTGCATAAAGTGTTGCCTAAAAAACACGTCAAGTCGTTGCCCGAAAAGGAAATTATCTCACTTGAGCAACATGGTATCCATGCGGATATGTTGAGCTTTGCCGCTGAGAAAATTGCTAAACGCCTGCATGAAACCGGTTTTCAGGCTTATGTTGTAGGGGGAGCCGTTCGGGATTTGTTGCTCGGGGTTGAGCCCAAAGATTTTGATATTGCAACCGATGCCACGCCGGAGCAAATCCGCAAAGTATTCCGCCGCAGCCGCATTATCGGCCGCCGCTTCCAAATCGTTCATGTGATGATCGGCCCTGAAACCATTGAAGTGACAACGTTCCGCGGCGGCGATAAGGTTCAGCAAAATGCGCAAGGCCGCATTATGAAGGACAATACTTACGGCAGCATTGAAGAAGATGCCATGCGTCGCGACTTTACTTGCAATGCGCTGTATTACGACCCGATTAAAGAGGAGATTTGGGACTTCCATCAGGGCGTGGCTGATGTTGCCGATAAAAAATTGGTGATGATAGGCGATCCTGCCGAACGCTATCAGGAAGATCCTGTCCGTATTCTTCGCGCCGTCCGTTTGTCGGGTAAATTGGGTTTTGAAGTGGAAGAGCAAACCGCTTTGCCGATTGCCGAATATGCAGGCCGTCTGAAAAATGAGCCTGTTGCCCGTCTTTTTGATGAAATTCTGAAAATCCTGTTTTCCGGTTATTCTCGTGCCTGTTTGAAGCGGCTAAACGAGTTGGGCATTCCCGAAGGCATTCATCCACTTTTAGATGCCTTGAAAACTGCTGAAGCGGCTGAAAACCGTATGATTATGTTGGCCTTGAAAAATACCGACGAGCGTATCCGTGCGGATAAGTCCGTTTCCGTCGGCTTCGTATTGGCGGCGGTATTGTGGCCGACACTAAATACTATGTGGCAACGCAATCAAAGCCATGGTCAAAAACCTGTCCCTGCATTGATGGATGCGATGAACACCATGCGGGATACGGTAGAGAAGGGTTGGGGCGTACCGCAACGATTTTCTGCAACCATGCGTGAAATCTGGCAATTTCAGCCGCAATTCGACAATATGCGCGGCGCCCGCCCGTATCGCCTGCTATCGCAAACACGTTTCCGAGCCGCTTATGATTTCCTGATTTTGCGTAGCGAGGTTGGCGAGGTTGATAAAGAGATGGCTTCTTGGTGGACAACTTTCCAACATGCCGATGAGGAAACACGCCAGCAAATGATTGCGGCCAATGATCACAAACGTCAGAAACAAAGTGGATCAACTGATGGCAAACCCAAACGTCGCCGCCGTCGTTCGAAAAAGAAAACTACAGAGGCTGAATAAATTATCAAAATAAATTTAAGGCCGTCTGAAACCATTAAATCTTTTGAGATTTGTTTTTCAGACGGCCTTATTATATTTCAATAAAAAACCGCAGGTCTTTCAACCTGCGGTTTGCTTTTATGATTTGTTTTCCTCGCTGTCGAGGAAGCTGCGGAGGCGGTCGCTACGGGTTGGGTGGCGCAGCTTGCGCAGTGCTTTGGCTTCGATTTGACGGATACGTTCGCGGGTTACGTCAAATTGTTTGCCGACTTCTTCCAAAGTGTGGTCGGTATTCATATCGATACCGAAACGCATACGCAAAACTTTGGCTTCGCGCGGCGTCAGGCTTTCGAGGATTTCTTTGGTTACTTCGTGCAGGCTGGTGTACATTGCAGCTTCTGCCGGCGCAACGTTGTTTGCATCCTCGATGAAGTCGCCCAAGTGCGAATCGTCGTCATCGCCAATCGGTGTTTCCATGGAAATCGGCTCTTTGGCAATTTTCATGATTTTGCGGATTTTATCTTCCGGCATTTCCATCAGCTCGGCCAGTTTGGCAGAATCAGGCTCTTCACCGGTTTCTTGCAGGTATTGGCGCGAGATACGGTTCATTTTGTTGATGGTTTCAATCATGTGAACCGGAATACGGATGGTACGCGCTTGGTCGGCGATGGAACGGGTAATCGCTTGACGGATCCACCATGTGGCGTAAGTCGAGAACTTGTAGCCGCGGCGGTATTCGAATTTGTCTACCGCTTTCATCAGGCCGATATTGCCTTCTTGAATCAAATCAAGGAACTGCAAGCCGCGGTTGGTGTATTTTTTGGCAATGGAAATAACCAAACGCAAGTTGGCCTGAATCATTTCCTGTTTCGCGGCTGAGGTTTCTTTTTCGCTCAACACCATGTTTTTGTTGATTTCTTTCAACTCTTCGATGGAAATGCGGGTTTCGGCTTCCATATTGGCCAGCTCGGTTTGTTTTTCGAGGATGGCATGGCGGAAACGATCCAATGCGTTTGCCCATACACGGCCTTTGGCTACTTCTTCTTCTACCCATTCCAAATCGGTAATGGCTGGCAGGAAGTTTTTGATGAAGTAGTCGCGCTCCATGCGGACGCGGTCGATACAGATGTCGCGGATTTCGCGTTCGAGTTTGCGGATGTTTTCAACGCGGCTGCGCAGGTTGCTGCTCAGGTTTTCGATTTGACGTGTAGCGAAACGGACTTCCAACAGTTTGTTGGCAATGGCATCACGGTGTTTCAGGTAGTTGGCGTGCTGACTACCGTGTTTTTCCAACTGCTTGATCATTTTGCCGTATTCGCTCTCGATAAAGGCGAAGTGTTCCAAAACTTTTTGCTTCAGTTCGGCCAAATGGGCAGCGGATATGGCTTCAGAGTCGCTACCTGAATCGTCTTCATCTTCATCGTCGCCATCTTCATCATCGCTAACGGTTTCGCCTTCTTCGTCATCTGGTTTGGCATTTTCCAAATGACCCAAGCCCAATTCGTTCAACAAGACTTCATTAGGGTCGATGATGGCTTCAACCACTTCATCAACACGGATTTCGTCGTTGCGGACTTGTTCGATCAAAGCCAGAATTTCGGCAATCGAGCCAGGGCAGGCGGAGATTGCCTGCACCATGTTTTTCAGTGCATTTTCGATTTTTTTGGCGATGATGATTTCGTCTTCACGCGTCAACAGATCGACTTGACCCATTTCACGCATATACATACGTACAGGATCGGTTGTGCGACCGAATTCTGAATCTGCGCTGGAGAGTGCTGCTTCGGCTTCTTCAACGGCATCGTCGTCGGTCATGGCGGCGGCGTTGTCGCTCAAGAGGATGTCTTCAGCATCGGGAGCTTGCTCGGTTACTTGGATACCCAAGCCGGAAATCATGCTGACGATGTTGTCGATTTGCTCGGCGTCGGACATATCGTCGGGCAGCGCGTCGTTAATTTCGGAATAAGTGATGTAGCCGCGTTCTTTACCCATAATAATGAGTTGACGCAGGCGGGCGCGCTGCTCTTCGATACTCAAGGGACGGTTGTCATCTTGGTCTTGGTATTCTTCGTAGTTTTGGTTTTTAGACATGGATTGCTCTCTAGGTTGATAGGATGCCGACGGTTTACGGTGATGTGGCCGTACCTGAAGGCAGAGCAGAGCTTTTTGTTGTGAAATCAGATTTCACTTTAATACTCTGAGGCTGTCTGAAAATATTACGGATGGAGTGTTCTGCGTGTCATGCTTCGCAGCGTGTGTTTAGATTGTTCAGACGGCCTGAGGGGTTAGTTTTGCTTTGCCGTCAAAAGCGACAGCAAAAGTCTTTTTTCATTTTCGGTCAAACCAGTTTGAATACTTTTTTGCTTTAAAGTTTCGATTTGACTGTATTTTAATTCATTTAACAACTTTTTCATGCCGATTTGGAAACTTTCGCAATCTTCTTCGTTATCCCCTTCCATTTCTTCAGAGTGAAGGGTCGATAAAAAGATTTGATTGACGGTTTCCTCATAGGGCGAACCGCGCATATATTCAAGCACTTGTGCAGTTGCAGGAGTCGTATCGTGATGCTTGATGGTTTCGGCTAAATTGGCAAGGCAGGCAAAGTCGCCGCTTAAAGCCAGATAATCGGGTAGGTCTATATATGAAGCCCAAGCCGGATTTATCAAGAGGCTGCGTATCTGTCTTTGAACCAGCGTCAGCATGGTTGGCTGTTTGACAGAAATAGGCGGCAGTTTGTAACTTTTTTGTTTGACGTGCCGTTTTGGCGCTTCTTGTCCGAGTAATTGGGCGAGGTTGTCCGGGTCAATGCCTACGAGCTCGCTGAGTTTTTGTTTCAGAAGATAGCCCAATGCCGGCGCGGTAATCTGAGCCAAGAGCGGAGAACTGGTTTTGACCAATTCTGCTTTGCCTTCTTGCGTATTGAGGTTGAGGCCGTCTGAAAGATGTTCCCAAAAGTATTCCGATAGGGGCTTGCTTTGGTTTAACAGGGCATCTTCAAATTGCGTTTTGCCGTAGGCGCGGATGTAACTGTCAGGGTCGTGTTCTTCGGGTAGGAATAGAAAATGCAGTGATTTATCGTCTTTTAATTGCGGCAACGCATTTTCCAGCGCGCGCCAAGCCGCTTTACGTCCCGCGCTGTCGCCATCAAAACAAAAATAAATACTGTCGGCCTGACGCATCAGGATTTTGACGTGTTCCGCCGTGGTTGCCGTACCTAAAGCCGCTACGCCGTAGCCGACGCCGAACTGCGCCAATGCAACCACGTCCATGTAGCCTTCGACCACCAAAATCCGTCCTGCCTCTTTTACGGCAGCACGCCCTTCATATAGTCCGTAAAGGTTTTTCCCTTTATCGAACAAAGGCGTATCGGGAGAGTTCAGGTATTTGGGTTTGGAGTCGTCCAATACGCGGCCGCCAAAGCCGATTACCTGCCCACGCGGATTACGGATAGGGAACATAATCCGATGGCGAAAGCGGTCGTAATGTTTGCCTTCGTTGTCGATGACCATGCCCGTATCCACCAACGCAGTATTAGGATAGGGTTGGAATACTTGCGCCAAAGGTTGCCAGCCGTCGGGTGCATAGCCCAAGCCATAATGCGCAATAACTTCCGCACTCAAGCCGCGCTTGTCCAAATAAGCCTTCGCCGCCGGATTGAATTTCAACTGTTGCGCATAAAAATCCGCTGCCGCTGCTGTCGTTTCTTCCAAAGTCTGCTGTTTTTTCTTACGTTCGGCACGGATTTCGGGGTTGTCTTCCTGCCCACGAACTTTAGGTACCGTCATGCCGACGCGATCAGCCAAAAACTGCACTGCCTCCGGAAACGACAGCCCCTGATGTTCCATCACAAATCCAATCGCCGAACCATGAGCCCCGCAACTGAAACAATGGTAAAACTGCTTGGTCGGGCTGACCGAAAACGACGGCGTCTTTTCCTTGTGAAACGGACAGCAGGCCATATAGTTCGCCCCACCTTTCTTCAGCGGAACCTGTTCGTCGATAATATCGACAATATCGACTTTGGACAAAAGCTCATCAATGAAATCAGATGGAATCATGGCTCGGCAGAAGAGGATGGACGGAAAATATTTCAGACGGCCTTATAAACAGACAAAGGCCGTCTGAGAATGGAATTTTGGATGAGTGTTGAAATGAGTTTTGTATTATAGCAAATTGTTGTAATACATGTGTCTTATCCTTTTGAGGTAGAGTATTAATCATCGTATTTCATTCGTTATTTAAGATAGATATGATGTCGTTAAAGCAAAGGCCGTCTGTAAGATATTCAGACGGCCTTTGATGTTGGTTTATTTTTTGATTTAGTTGCACTTTGATGGTATGAATATGATAATGAACGTATATCCTCGGTTTTAGAAAGGTCGTTTCTCATGAAAGATTTTGCCCGTTTGCTCAACCATCCCGATATTTCCTTTTCTCCGATTCCAAATGCCATTAAAGTTGATAACCCTGCAACAGGTGAGGCTTTGGCGTTTGTCCGTAAGACTGATTCAGACGGCCTGAAGCTTTTGATTCAAAAGGCGGAGGCGGCACAAAAATTATGGGCGGCAAAAACTGCGTTGGAGCGCGCCGATGTGTTGTGGCGTTGGTATTTTTTAATTAAAGAAAACAAAGAAGAACTGGCGCGTATCATGACGATGGAGCAGGGCAAAAGTCTGACTGAGGCGCGTGGCGAGATTGATTATGCGGCTTCGTTTGTGCGCTGGTTTGCGGAAGAGGCTCGGCGGATTGACGGTGATGTGCTGACGAGTGTGAAAGCGTCGCAAAAACTGGTTGTATTGAAACAACCCGTCGGCGTTACTGCTGCGATTACGCCGTGGAACTTCCCGTCTGCGATGATTGCGCGCAAGGCTGCACCTGCTTTGGCAGTGGGCTGTGCGATGATTGTCAAACCTGCATCGCTCACGCCTTTGAGTGCGTATGCGTTGGCCGTGCTGGCTTATGAATCAGGTATGCCGCAGGATTTGTTGCCTGTTGTCAGTGGTAGCGCTTCGGAAATCAGCCATGAATTTGCTACGAACCCGACTGTACGCAAAATCAGCTTTACCGGCTCAACCGAAGTAGGTGCGAAAATTTTTGCCGACAGCGCGGCAGACATTAAAAAACTCAGTTTGGAGCTGGGCGGTAATGCGCCGTTTATCGTGTTTGACGATGCCGATTTGGACAAAGCCGTCGAAGGCGCGCTGGCCAGCAAGTTCCGTAACAGCGGTCAGACCTGCGTCTGCACCAACCGCGTTTACGCTCAATCCGGCATTTACGACGAATTTTGCCGCAAATTGAGTGAAAAAGTGGCGGCGCTTAAATTGGGCAACGGCTTGGAAGATGGCGTAAACCAAGGGCCGTTGATTGAGGAAAAAGCGGTAGAAAAAGTTGAGCAGCACATCGCCGACGCATTGGCTAAAGGAGCAAGTTGCCTGACCGGCGGCAAACGCAGCGCATTGGGCAGAACGTTTTTTGAGCCTACCGTTTTAAGCGGCGTTACGGCGCAAATGGCGGTAGCTCGCGAAGAAACCTTCGGGCCTTTGTGTCCCGTGTTCCGTTTTGAAACCGAAGCCGAAGTCATCGAGGCTGCGAACAATACGGAATACGGTTTGGCAGCTTACCTTTTCACCTCCGACGTCGCCCGTCAATGGCGCGTCGGCGAAGCCTTGGAATACGGCATGGTCGGTATCAATACGGGCTTAATCAGTAATGAAGTGGCACCATTTGGCGGCGTAAAACGCAGCGGTTTGGGACGTGAAGGCAGCAAATATGGTGCGGATGAATATTTGGAATTGAAATATTTGTGCATTGATGTAGCGGAATAAAGCTGCACAGTAAAGGCCGTCTGAAATTTGGTTTTCAGACGGCCTTTTTTAAATGCAGAAAAGGTATTGGGTAATTTTCATATTATGAGGACGAGCTTTATAAAGAAGCAAAACCATAAGAAACAAAGTTGCAAAAAATTTGTCACATGTTTATAAAATTAGTTTGATAACTATTTTATATGTTTTTAATTGCATTAGATGTGTATTCCAAATTTCTGGCAGTAGTTTTTCTTTGAGTGATGGCAACGGAAATTTTGGTACATATATCGGCGGCAATACAACAGTGAGCAAGGTAAGATTAGTTCTTTTTGCTTGCACAGTGTGGCTCATATCGATAGCGTAGAAACTTTATTCAGGGTACAATTTTTGGGTGTGACTTTTATAAAAAAGGTGATGTGAATGTTGAAGAAATTTTTAATCCTGTTTTGCGTAGCTTTCACCGGCGCATGCAGTTCATTTGATGGAGATGGTTTGACAAATGGCTCATATTCTCAAGGAAAACGTCTTGATCCGAATTGTGATCATTATGCTGTCGGCGGTAGTGGCGGCGGTTGTACACCGGCAGGTCAATGGCATCTTAAAGATAAACAAGGACAAAGAGTGCCATTCTAGCTTTTAAAAATGATTGTAGAACGGGCATTTAATTATTTAGGCCGTCTGAAATTTCGTTTTCAGACGGCCTTTGTTTTAGAGTAGATCCTGGATGGCTGAACGTTCTTCTTCTAATTCGGCCAGTGTGGCGGCAATACGTTTTTGGCTGAATTCGTCCGACAAATCCAAGCCCTGGACGATGCGGTAGCTGCCTTCGTCGCAAATGACGGGGAAGCCGAAAATCAAACCTTCGGGAATGCCGTAAGAGCCATCTGATGGAACGCCCATGGTTATCCATTTACCACTGCTGCCGAGCAACCAGTCGCGCAGGTGGTAGATGGCGGCATTGGCGGCGGAAGCTGCGGATGATGAACCGCGTGCGGCAATAATGGCGGCACCGCGTCCGGCGATTTTCGGCATGAAAACTTCGGTGTTCCAGTCGGGTTCGGTAATCATGTCTTGGACGGACTCGCCGTTGCTGGTGGCGTAGCGGTAGTCGGCGTACATGGTCGGGCTATGGTTGCCCCAGACGCACATTTGCTCGATGGAAGTAATCGGGCGGTCGATTTTTTCGGCAATTTGGCTAACGGCACGGTGGTGGTCGAGACGCATCAGTGCGGTGAAATTTTCTGGCGGGATGTCGGGGGCGGATTTCATGGCGATGTAGGCGTTGGTATTGGCCGGATTGCCGACGACGAGGACTTTAACGTTGCGATTGGCAACTTTGTTCAACGCCGCGCCTTGTACTTTGAAAATTTCGCCATTGGCGTGCAGCAAGTCGGCGCGCTCCATGCCTTGGGTACGCGGGCGCGCTCCAATCAAGAGGGCAATGTCGGCATCTTTGAAGGCGACTTCGGGGTCGTCTGTGGCGAAGATGTCGGCAAGGAGCGGGAAGGCGCAATCCTGCATTTCCATAATCACGCCGCGCAATGCCTGTTGTGCCTGCGGCAGGTCGAGCAGCTGCAGGATAACGGGTTGGTCGCGTCCTAGCATGATGCCGCCGGCGATACGGAAAAGGGTGGCATAGGCGATTTGGCCTGCCGCGCCGGTAACGGCGATTCGGACGGGTGGCTTGAGGGTCATATTTTTCCTTTTGAAGTCGTTGTTTTACTTGATTTTCGGATTATAGCAGTATTATGTGGCGAATGATGTAGGAAGGCCGTCTGAAATTTGATTTTCAGACGGCCTTCAGTGTTTGAAAAGATTATTCGCCGTTTTTCTTTTCAGCTTGTTCTTCTGCTGCTTCATAGGCTTCGACGATTTTCTGCACCAAAGGATGACGGACGACGTCTTCGCTGGTGAAGGTGTGGAAATACAGGCCTTCTACGTCGCGCAGTTTTTCGCGTGCATCTTTCAAGCCGGATTTGATGTTGCGTGGCAGGTCGATTTGGCTGATGTCGCCGGTAATGACTGCTTTGGCACCGAAGCCGATACGGGTCAGGAACATTTTCATTTGTTCGGGCGTGGTATTTTGCGCTTCGTCCAAAATGACATATGCGCCATTTAAGGTACGGCCGCGCATATAGGCCAGCGGCGCAATTTCAATCAAACCTTTTTCCATCAATTTGGTTACGCGGTCGAAACCCATTAAATCATAAAGCGCATCATAAAGCGGTCGCAGGTAGGGATCGACTTTTTGCGCCAAATCGCCCGGCAGGAAGCCTAATTTTTCGCCTGCTTCGACTGCGGGACGCACCAAAACAATGCGTTCGATTTGATGTTTTTCCATGGCATCGACTGCGGCGGCAACGGCAAGATAGGTCTTACCCGTACCGGCAGGGCCTAAGCCGAACACGACATCGTGGTTGAGCAAGGCGCGGATATAGCCGTTTTGACGCGGGGTGCGGCCGCCGATGCTGCCGCGTTTGGTGCGGAAATAGTATTGTTGGTCGTGGTGTTTTTCTTCGTGTTTTTCATCTGCGGTTTTTGCTTCGACGGCCGCGAGGCTGATGGCGTTGTCGTCCAAGTCGCCTTTTTCTGCGGCTTCGGCAAGCGACAGCAAGGCACGGCGGCCAGCATGTGCCAGTTCGCCCATGAAGGTGAAATGTTCGAAGCGGCGGCTGATTTGGATATCAAGGGCTTTGCCTAAGGCTTCGAGATTGCTGTCGAGCGCACCGCACAGGCGTTGCAACACGGTATTGTCAATTTCTTCAAACTGCAGATGGACGGTGTGGGTCATATCGGTTTCCGTAAATAAATCTAATTTTTCCATATTATACCCTTGTTCAGACGGCCTGATTTATAATACGTCGCTTCTTTTTAATAAACCGTTTCAATCAAAATGAATCACACTGCTTCTCCTCAATCGGAATTTCTGCGCGGTATCAAAGAATGTTCTCCCATGCTGATCGGCTTGTTGCCGTGGGCGCTGATTTTGGGCATGCAGGGTGGGCAGAAAGGCATGAGTTGGCTGGAAATGCTGCTGATGACGGGCATGAACTTTGCCGGAGGTTCGGAATTTGCCGCAGTCAATTTGTGGGCAAATCCCTTGCCGATACTGCTGATTGCAACGGTTACGTTTATGATCAATTCGCGCCATATCCTGATGGGTGCGGCGATTGCGCCGTATATGAGGGATATGCCGCTGAAAAAGGCGATGCCCGCGCTGTTTTTTATGTGTGATGAAAGCTGGGCAATGGCGTTTGCTGAAATTCAAAAGCGTAAGGCGGCAGGTTTGCCTGCATTCAATATGCCGTTTTATGCCGGCGTGTGCTTTATTTTGTATGTAACTTGGATTGGTTTTGCGGCGTTTGGTGCGGCAGTAGGTCCAATGTTCGGCGATGTGGCGGCTTGGGGCTTCGGCATGGCGTTTCCTGCGGTGTTTTTGGTGTTGCTGCGCGGGATGTGGAAGAGCTTTGCGGCTTCGCGCCCTTGGTTTGTCAGCCTGATTGTGGCGTGCGCAACCTATTTGATCGTGGATGGCGCATGGTATGTTCCGGCCGGAACGTTATCGGGTTTATTGGTGGCGTATTTGTGGGGAGAGCAAAAATGAAGGATTTGTTGTCGCTGCAATCGTTTTTGCTGTTTTTAAGCATGTTGGCCGTTACTTATTCAACCCGATTAATCGGCTTTTTTGCATTGCGCAACCGTACGTTGAGCCGTCGCGCGCAAGTGGTTATGGAGGCTGCGCCGGGTTGTGTGTTGATTTCTGTGATTGCGCCATATTTTGTGTCGGATAAACCGCATGAGCTGATTGCCATTGCTTTGACGGTATTGGCGGCTAGCCGGTTTTCGATGTTGGTGACGGTATTAATCGGCGTTGGCACTTCGGGCATACTCGGTTATTTGATGAAATAAAAAATTTTCAGACGGCCTTACTTGTTATAATGGCCGTCTGAATTTTTCGATAAAGCAAAAACATGGCAAACCAACGACTCATCTATGGCTTTCACGCCGTCAATGCCCGTTTGTGGCAAAACCCGAAATCAATTACCGAACTCTATATCCAAGAAGGCAAATCCGATGCACGCACCCGCGATGTATTGGATAAAGCGGCCTCTGAAAACGTACGCGTGCATTTTGCTGATGCCGACCGCCTGAATGCCATCAGCAAAGGGGCGCGTCATCAGGGTGTGGTCGGGTTTATCGATGCCTCCAAAAACCATGTTCACTTGGAAGATGTGTTGGAAAACCTGAGCGAACCGCCGTTTTTGCTGGTATTGGACGGCATTACCGACCCGCACAACCTTGGCGCATGCCTGCGTACTGCCGATGCGATGGGCGTACATGCCGTGATTGCGCCCAAAGACAAAAGCGCCGGCCTGAATGCGACTGTCAGCAAAGTTGCCTGTGGCGCGGCGGAAACCGTGCCGTATATTACCGTAACCAATCTTGCCCGTACTTTACGTGAATTAAAAGAGTACGGTATTTGGATTGTCGGCACAGACATGGGCGGCGACTCCGACCTTTACCACTGCGACTTGCCAGACAGCGTGGCTTGGGTAATGGGCAACGAAGGCGAGGGTATGCGCCGCCTGACGCGCGAACATTGCGATATGCTGGTATCGATTCCGATGTTTGGCACGGTAGAAAGCATGAACGTTTCCGTCAGCGCAGGCATGGTATTGAGCGAAACCCGCCGTCAACGCGTGTTGAAATCGGAAAAATAAAAAGTTTAATTAAAAGGCCGTCTGAATGTTTTTCAGACGGCCTTTCAAAATTTTAATGTTGTTCCAAACGTTTGATTTCCGTTTCTTCTAAAACTTCCGCCTCCACCAAAGGAATCGTAACATCGGCATCTGTTGATGGTTTTAAAAGCTCATATACGGTTTTTTTAACGGCTGTTTCAATACGAGAACGCATTGCCCATACAAATAAAAACAATAAGATAAAAAATGAGGTAAAGATAAATAGTCCGTATAGGTAGCTGCCTAAAAGCTGGCCTATATAGAGTGAAAGGCTAAGTAAAACCAAAATGACGGCTACTGCTCCTGTAATGGCGAAGAGTAGGTAGAAAACGCTTGGTGCCGCATATTCAGAAGCCGTTTCTGCCAATTGTTCCTGTTTTTCTCGAACACTGTCGGAAATCGGGTCAATGATGGCTTCACGAAATTTCCGCTTTATAAAATCAAACATAGTTTCCCCTTTTTTATAATGGTTAAAGAAATAGCATTATCTTATAAATAAGAAATTTATGCCAAAGCATTTGGAAATTTGGATGTATTGGGAAGTAGTAAATATACCGATTAGTTGAGATGAAGGGATAGGCTATTATTGAGTACAGCCTTGTGAAGGTTGGAGCAGCTCTGCTTATATTTAATAATAAAGTAGAAAAAATATAAATTATTCAAATATTTAAAATAAATGGAATAAATTTGTAATAATATGTTTTGTGCTAAGAGATTTGAGTTTTAATTCTCTTGATTTTTATGACTAAAGCAAGATGTTATAAGGCTGAGACGATTTTGCAAAAGTCTCAGCCCCGATTTATCTTACATTAACTTTTCTTCCGGCGACGTTCGCCAGGCAGCAGCATATCTGCCCATTTGATGATGTTGGCGACTTCTGCCGGATTGAGTTCGTAGAACTGGCCGCGTTTGAGGCGGTTTGGCAAGCCGATAGGGCCGAAGCCTACACGGACGAGACGGCTGACGGTCAGGCCTTGGCTTTCAAAAATGCGGCGTACTTCGCGGTTGCGGCCTTCTTTGATGACCACGTTATACCATTTGTTTGCGCCTTCGCCGCCTTGTTCGTAGATACGTTCTACTTTTGCTAGACCGTCTTCGAGCATCACGCCTTCTTCGGTTAGGACGCGCATTTGTTCGGTGGTCAACTCGCCCAATACGCGTACGGCGTATTCGCGTTCGACTTCAAAGCTGGGGTGGGCAAAGCGTTGAACCAGTTCACCTGAAGTGGTCAGGATCAAGAGGCCGCTGGTATTGATGTCCAAACGGCCGATGGCCACCCAGCGGCTGCTGGCTGCTTGCGGCAGGCGGTCGAAAATACTGACGCGGCCTTGCGGGTCGTCGCGGGAAACGATTTCGCCTTCTTGTTTGTAGTAGAGGATGATGCGTGGCAGGCGGTCTGCCCATTTGAGTTTGATGATGCTGCCTTTGACGGTAACATGATCGTCGGGCGTGACTTTTTCACCCAGTTGGGCTACGCGTCCGTTGACCGTTACCCAGCCGTTGCTGATCCATTCTTCCATTTCGCGACGTGAACCGACGCCGGAAGCGGCCAGGACTTTTTGCAGGCGCTCGGGTTCAAAGCGTGAAAGGTCGCTGCGGCGTTCTTTCAAATCGCGGGCGTGCTCCATGATTTTTTGGTTTGGGTTGCGGACCACCAGTTTTTTGGCTTTGGCAGCACGTTGTTTAGGTGCGGTATTTTGAGCTTTGGGGCCGTCTGAAACTTTTTGGCCGTAAGGTTTGCCTGATGTTTTTCGCTCGTCGTCGGGACGTTTTTTATTGGCAAAGGATTTGGCCGGTTTGGAAGGTTTTTTGGCGGTAGATGATACGCCGTCGCGCCATTGGCGTTTGCTGGAAGGCTGTTTGGACATGATTTTTCCTAACTCGCTTGAAAAAGCGGTTCTTCTGCGGCATTTGCGGCAGGGGTTGGATTGGGGGAAAAGGCCGTCTGAAAATCAAATTCAGACGGCCTGCCGATGAAAGGCTGTATTGTAACTCAACCAGTAAATTTTTGTTTGAAAATCCGAAAATTATGGCGAAAGGCGTTCGCGTATCCAGTTGCCGTCAACCAGGCGGTATTGGATGCGGTCGTGCAGGCGGCTGGGGCGGCCTTGCCAGAATTCGATGCGGTCGGGAATAACGAGGTATCCGCCCCAATGCGGAGGGCGGGGAACATGCAGGGGATGTTTGACACCGACGGCCGCGGCTTTGGCCACCAATACGGCTTTGCTGGAAATCACTTCGCTTTGCGCACTTGCCCATGCGCCGATACGGCTGGTATATGGGCGGCTCTCAAAATATTCGTCCGAAGCGGCAGCATCAAGTTTTTCAATGCGTCCTTCAACGCGCACTTGGCGTTCGAGTTCCGGCCAGAAAAAAGTCATAGCGGCAAAAGGGTGTGCCGTATAGGAGCGGCCTTTGCGGCTATGGTAATTGGTAAAGAAAACAAAGCCTTTGGGGTTGACCTCTTTCAGCAGTACCATGCGGCTGTTGGGCCTGCCGTCTTCGCCTACGGCGGCAACGTTGACCGCGGTCGGCTCGTTGACTTCGGCGTGAATCGCTTCGTTCAGCCATTGCTCGAATTGGACAATCGGGTCGGCGTGGCATTCGGCTTCCGACAGCTCGCGTTTGCTGTAATCTTCGCGGATATTGTGCAGATCCATGATTTTTCTCCTTAGGTCTGACTGAATCATACTCCGTTTTTTCAGACGGCCTCAAGGGCATTTGTGTATAATCGTAGCCCTTTCCAATATAGAACAATACGGAGTCCTGTCATGCAAACCGAAGTCGAACTGAAAATCTTAAATCCGAAAATGGCCGATTCCCTGCCTGCTTATGCAACGCCCGGTTCTGCCGGTTTGGACTTGCGTGCCTGCCTGGATGAAGCCGTTGTATTGCAGCCGGGCGATGTATATCTCGTGCCGACCGGTTTGGCGGTGCATTTGGCCAACCCTGCGTATGCGGCCGTTTTGTTGCCGCGTTCCGGTTTGGGTCATAAACACGGTATTGTTTTGGGCAATTTGGTCGGTTTGATTGACTCGGATTATCAAGGAGAATTGAAGGTTTCTCTGTGGAACCGTGGTAAAGAAGCGTTTACCATCGAGCCGATGGAGCGCATCGCGCAAATGGTGATTGTGCCGGTTGTCCAAGCCGCGTTTAAGGTTGTGGACGAGTTTGCCGCCAGCGAGCGGGGTGAAGGCGGATTCGGCAGCACCGGCAAAGCCTGATGATTTGAAAGGCCGTCTGGAACAGGATAAATTGAAATATTCGATTTCGGTTTGCCACGGTTCAGACGGCCTTTTTGTTGTGCCAACCTTTGCATAATTACACACAAGATTGCATTTTTATATCTTGCCTGCATGGCCGGCGCACCTAATAATACAGGCCGTCTGAAACCTTTACGGAGCGTTGTTATGTCCCGCCCCTCACTTTTTCTGCCTTTGTTTTTGATTATCTTTGGTGCGATTTGGTTTTTACGTGCTACGGATATTTTGCCTGCGACATCAACCATGATTGCCGGCGCATTAATTATTTTGGGCTTTGCCGTGTTGATTATGGACGGCATCAATAAACAGTCCATCGTTTCCGGTCCGATGCTGGTTTATATCGGTACAGCCATTTATCTGCACATGAGCTACTGGATTTACCTCTCGCCGTTATTGGCCATCGGCATGGTCGTGTTGGGTTGCCTGCTGTTGCTCTCGCGCAGCGATATGATTCCTGAGAAACACACAAAATAGAAAGATGAGAGATTTGGGTTTTGCCCTATAAAGGCCGTCTGAACAATGGTATAATCCGCCGATTCAGACGGCCTTTTTTATTGTGGTTTAAATTTGAAATTTACCCTCTCGGCCGCACCGTTTTCTTACATTTTACAAAGTTTCCGCCATGACCCAAGACAAAATCCTTATTCTCGACTTCGGCTCGCAAGTTACCCAGCTGATCGCCCGCCGCGTGCGCGAAGCCCACGTTTACTGCGAACTGCATTCTTTCGACATGCCTTTGGAAGAAATCAAAGCCTTTAACCCGAAAGGCATCATCCTCTCCGGCGGCCCTAATTCCGTTTACGAATCCGATTATCAAGCCGATACCGGTATTTTTGATTTGGGCATTCCGGTCTTGGGCATCTGCTACGGCATGCAATTTATGGCGCACCACTTGGGCGGCGAAGTTAGCCCGGGCAACCAACGCGAATTCGGTTATGCGCAAGTTAAAACCATCGACAGCGAGCTGACACGCGGCATTCAAGACGATGCGCCTAATACGCTCGACGTATGGATGAGTCATGGCGATAAAGTTTCCAAACTGCCTACCGGCTTCTCTGTTATCGGCGACACCCCGTCTTGCCCGATTGCCATGATGGAAAATGCTGAGAAACAATTCTACGGTATCCAATTCCACCCTGAAGTGACCCACACCAAACAAGGCCGCGCGTTGTTGAACCGCTTTGTCTTGGATATTTGCGGCGCACAACCAAGCTGGACCATGCCGAACTACATCGAAGAAGCTGTTGCCAAAATCCGCGAACAAGTTGGTAGCGACGAAGTGATTTTAGGTTTGTCCGGCGGCGTGGACTCTTCCGTAGCGGCCGCGCTGATTCATCGTGCCATCGGCGACCAACTGACCTGCGTGTTTGTTGACCACGGTCTGTTGCGTTTGAACGAAGGCAAAATGGTGATGGACATGTTTGCCCGCAACTTAGGAGTACGCGTGATTCACGTTGATGCCGAAGAGCAGTTTTTGGCGAAACTTGCCGGCGTGACCGATCCGGAGAAAAAACGCAAAATCATCGGTGCGGAATTTATCGAAGTATTTGACGCTGAAGAGAAAAAACTCACTAACGCCAAATGGTTGGCGCAAGGTACGATTTACCCTGACGTAATCGAATCCGCAGGCGCGAAAACCAAAAAAGCCCATGCCATCAAATCCCACCACAATGTCGGCGGCCTGCCTGAAAACATGAAGCTCAAATTGCTTGAGCCGTTGCGCGACTTGTTCAAAGACGAAGTACGCGAATTGGGCGTCGCTTTGGGTCTGCCGCGTGAAATGGTGTACCGTCATCCGTTCCCGGGCCCAGGTTTGGGTGTGCGTATCTTGGGCGAAGTGAAAAAAGAATACGCCGACTTGCTCCGTCAAGCAGACGATATTTTCATTCAAGAATTGCGCAATACTACCGATGAAAACGGCACATCTTGGTACGATCTGACCAGCCAAGCCTTTGCCGTATTCCTGCCTGTGAAATCCGTCGGCGTAATGGGCGACGGCCGTACTTACGATTATGTCGTAGCTTTGCGTGCCGTGATTACCAGCGACTTTATGACTGCCCACTGGGCTGAGCTGCCATACTCGCTGCTTGGTCGAGTGTCCAACCGCATCATCAACGAAGTCAAAGGCATCAACCGCGTGGTTTATGATGTCAGCGGCAAACCGCCTGCCACGATTGAATGGGAATAATCCCTAAAAAATAAAGGCCGTCTGAACAGATATTGTTCAGACGGCCTTATTCTTTAGGGAGTAAGCCCAATTAAAATTGATTTTTTAATTCACGCAAGGCGGCGAAGACTTCGAGTTCGCTGTTTAATTTTCGTCCGCTCAATTCTTCGGCGCGTGCCTGAACTTGGGGCAGGTGTACGCGGAAAAATGGATTGACTTTGCGTTCGTGTGCCAGGCTGACGGGCAGTGTCGGCGTGTGTTCGGCTGCGGCCAAGGCCGTCTGAATGTCGGCATTGTCCGGCTCGATATGCTGGGCAAAGCGCAGATTGGAGGCGGTGTATTCGTGCGCCGGATAAAACAGCGTTTCTTCGGGCAGCTGGTTGAATCGGTGGAAGCTGTCGTAAAGCTGCTCGATTGTGCCGGTAAATACGCGGCCGCAACCAGCGGAGAACAAGGTATCGCCGCAGAAAACGTGCAGGCCGTCTGAATTTTCCAGCAGATAGCTGATGTGGCGGTCGGTATGGCCGGGGGTTGCCCAAACGGTAACCAAGCCTTCGCCAAACGGGAACTGCGTACCTGCGGTGACGGTATGCGTCGCTACGTCGATGTCACTTTCGCCATAGATTGGGGATTCTAAAAAGCCGTGGAACAGGCTTTTTGCGCCGCCGGTATGGTCGGGATGCGGATGGGTAATCCATGTTTGCGCCAGCATCAGGCGGTTGTGGACGAGGAATTTCAAAACGGGCGTGGCATCGGACGGATCGACGCAGGCAGCATGGTTGCCTTCTTGAATCATCCAGATGTAGTTGTCGTTTAGGGCTTGGATTGGCGTGATTTTCATATGCTTTCTTCTGGTTTGGGGTTTCAGACGGCCTCTAAATAATCTTTGATATTAGGGCTTTGGCCGAATACGGCTTCATGGGCTTGCTGGATGCACAGTCGGTTGAACAGCAATCTTTGGGTTTGATCGCCGTCGATAATCCGCACTTGGCCTTGCAGTTTGGGCGCGTCGTGATGAAAGGTATTCTTAAACGCGTGCCAACGGTCGGTTTGCAGATGGACGACGGCAAACATATCGTGTGAAATATTAACGCCGACACTGAATAGCTTGGCCGAGGCTTGCAGGCAGAAACTGCTGTCGCCAAACAGGCACAGCCCCATGTTTTCCGGATAGCGGAACAATTCGATTTTCACGGCTTCGGGTGCGGCAAAGATGTTGCAAAACAGCCGTTCAAACAACGATGGCTGCGCCACGCCTTCGCTCAACATGCCGTAAAGCCCACCCAGCCAATCGACATAGCCGAGAAAAGTGAAACGGTAGTCCTGCATAATGGCTTCGATGCGCTTGGGATCGCGTTTGCTGATCAAGCGGACAAATTCAAAACCGACTTCCGGCAGCCGCGCCCGAAGCGTTTGGTGCAGGCGGTGGGCAAACAGGTTTTTGTGGTTGTGCGGATTGCGCAGAATGCCGAGGAATTTCAGCCGCAATATCCGCCACAAGGCATCCGGTACTTTGACGGTATCGGCATTTGCCGTAGGTGTTTTCAGACGGCCTGCAGGCAGGGTGCGCAGGTGGTTGCAGGCATCTTCGTAGCCGCTTTCATGACGGTTGAACCAGCTTTCCAGATTGTATTGGTTGGCGGAGTCTTCGACAAAGGTCAGCGTATAGAGGTTTTTCGCCGCCAAGTTGCCGATGATGTTGACGCTTATCGCTTCGCTGCGGTTTTGTTCTTTGCCACGGGCTTTTTCGCCAGTATGGAACATAGACAGCGGTAAGCGATAAACGTTTTGATTTTGCGGGCTGACCTGCGGATTATGCGAATGTTGCCGCTGCTCGGTTTGGGCGATGAAGTGGTGTTCCTTCGTCGGATTCGCGGTCAACAGGGCGTAAGGCTTTTCGCCGCATTCGGAAAATTCGCAATCGCTGAGGATAAAGGCTTGTCGAGTCATAATGTCGGGAAAGGCCGTCTGAATATGTCGATTATAGCTGATGGGGAGCTAAGGGGGATTATGATTATACGGAATGATGCTTTTGCTTGCAGAATACGCTAATAGAATGACGATGGTCGGTTTGGTCTTTATATGCAAAAGGACGCAAAAAGGTCGTCTGAAAACAGGTATAGCGGATTTTGTGCCAACCCGTTTTCAGATGACCTTAAATCAACGGACTGTTCAACACTATTTATTCTTCTTTTGGGAAAACATGGTTGCGGTGATACTCGAAATATTTTTCGCTTTCCGGTCGAATTTTTAATTTCATATCGGGAGAAATTCCCAACCGCTTTTGATTTTCCGAATCGATTGTCGGGCTGATTTTTATCGTACCGTCGGTATCAAACGTAATCAGTCCATTATCGAATAATCTGTCGATATTGGGTGCGAGCATCAGACCATTGAAGCGACATAAACGCTCGTTATCATCGCACACGCTCCAAGGTTTAATATGGCTGGCGATGAGTAAAGGCTGGATATCTAGACCGGTCAGCGGACAGCTCGGATACAGTTCGAGTAGTTTTTGCCGGAATCTGCCTTGCCCTTGACGAGCTTTTATTAAGGTTTCGATTTCGGTTCGCTTTTCTGGTTCAATTTCGGATGCTAATTGTTCTTTGAGTTTACTGAGATCTTGTTCCAAAGATTGGGTTGAGTTTATTTGAAAATTTGTTGGTTTGTATAATTCAAATATTCCTCCTTTTTTCCACCATAAAAAGTCTTGGTGCATTGATTCGTGATAATGCTTCCTTGAGTTTGAATTGACACTAAGTACATGCAAAGAAGCATGTGTATCATCATTATAGTCAGGAGTAATCTGCCATTGGTTTTTTAGTTCTTCAATCTGTTCATCTACATCTTTTACCTTAAATTGTGTTTTGCCCATATCATGCAGATGTAAGACGATTCTTTTTATAATTTCTATCGTTCCATCAATATGTTCCCCATTGATCCGTGCGGAATATTTTGTTTTCGCCATTAAGTCTTCCTATCAAAGTTAAGTTTTCTAATTTAATTATTTGGGGTAATGCATTGATTTTCCTATGACCGTCATTCCCGCGTAGGCGGGAATCCAGAAGCTTGAATTTACAGTAGTCTTTGAGTATTTCTGAAATGCAGGGGGCTGGATTTCCACCTGCGCGGGAATGACGGCGGTTGGTTCGGTATTATACGCAAAAGAACATATAAAGGTCGTCTGAAAACAGATATAGCAGAATGCGCTAAATCGTTTTCAGACGACCTTTCTCTTTAAAGCCGAATCAAATCAGCCTGCCGGTTAACCCAACGCCTTCCTTGCTCCGGCAAAGAGGCGGTACCAGCCGGACAGTTCCGTCCAGTCTTCCGGTTTCCAGCTCATTTGTGCGGCGCGGTATACGCGTTCCGGATGCGGCATCATGATGGTCACGCGGCCGTCGGTGTTGGTAACGCCGGCGATGCCTTGCGGCGAGCCGTTGGGGTTGAGCGGGTAGGTTTGGGTAACCTGGTTTTGTCCGTCGACGTATTGCAGCGCAATGCCCAAATCGGCGGAGATATTGCCGCCGTGAAGCGCGAAGTCGGCGCGGCCTTCGCCGTGGCTGACGACAACAGGCAGGCTGGAGCCTTGCATTTCATTCAGAATCAGCGATGCGGATTTCGGAACATGAACCATGCTCAGGCGCGCTTCAAACTGTTCGCTCAGGTTGCGCTTGAATTTAGGCCATGCTTCTGTACCCGGGATAATCTCGGCAAGGTTGCTGACCATTTGACAGCCGTTGCACACGCCCAATGTCAGCGTGTTCGGATCGGCAAAGAAGGCGGCAAATTGGTCGCGCAGAGCAGGGTGGAACAGAATTGATTTCGCCCAGCCTTCGCCTGCGCCGAGTACGTCGCCGTAACTGAAGCCGCCGCACGCCGCCAGCATTTTGAAGTCGGCAAGGTGGACGCGGCCTGCCATCAGGTCGGACATATGCACGTCGTAGGCATCGAATCCGGCGCGGGTGAAGGCGGCGGCCATTTCGATTTGCCCGTTCACGCCCTGTTCGCGCAGGATGGCGATTTTGGGTTTCGCGCAGCTGTTGATAAACGGCGCGGCGATGTCTTCGTTTACATCAAACTTCACGTCGGCAAACAATGCGCTGCGGTCGTTGTCGCCAATCAGTGCGAACTCGCTGTCGGCGCAGGCAGGATTGTCGCGCAGGCGTTGGATGGCGTGGCTGGTTTCCTGCCATACGCGTTGCAGGTCGGCGCGGTTTTGTTCCAGTACGATGCCTGCCTGATTGCGGATAACGATTTTCTCGTCAGTACCGATGGTCGCAACAGCATGCAGTGCCAAATCAGCTTCTTTAAACAAGGCTTCTACGGCTGCAACATCTTGTTTGGCAATTTGAATCACTGCGCCCAGCTCTTCATTGAACAATGCACGGATGCTTGCTTCGTTGACATCGGCTTGGTTGGCAACCAGCGAGGTCAAATCCACATTCAAGCCGCAACGTGCAGCAAATGCCATTTCTACCAAAGCGGCAAACAAGCCGCCGTCGCTGCGGTCGTGGTATGCCAAGAGTTTGTCTTCGGCGACAAGCTGTTGAATTATGTTGTAAAACGCTTTCAGACGGCCTGTATCGTCCAAATCAGGTGCATCGCCGGTCATGTTGTTGTAAACCTGACCGAATGCAGAGCCGCCCATACGCGCTTTGCCGTTGCCCAAGTCAACCAGCAGCAATACGCTGTCTTCGACGTTTTTCAACTCAGGCGTAACAGTCTTGCGTACGTCTTCTACTGGAGCAAACGCAGAAATAATCAGGCTCAACGGCGAAACCACGGATTTTTTCTCTTCGCCATCCTGCCACACGGTTTTCATCGACAAACTGTCTTTGCCCACGGGGATGCTCAAATCCAATGCCTGACAGGCTTTAGAAACTGCTTCAACGGTGCGGTAGAGTTTTTCATCTTCGCCCTCGTTGCCGCATGCCGCCATCCAGTTGGCGGAGAGTTTGATGTTGCCGATGTCGCCGATATTGACCGCAGCGATGTTGGTAATGGCTTCGCCGACGCACATTCTGCCCGAAGCAGGCGCGTCAAACAGGGCGACAGTCGGTTTTTCGCCCATAGACATCGCTTCGCCGCGATAGGTATTGAAGCCCATCATGGTAACGGCGCAGTCGGCTACGGGGGTTTGGTATTTGCCGACCATTTGGTCGCGGTGGGTCATGCCGCCGACACTTCGGTCGCCGATGGTAATCAGGAAGTTTTTGGCGGCTACTGTAGGCAGACGCAAAACGCGGTAGGCGGCTTCAGTAATGTCGATATCGCCCACGTTAAACGGTTTTTCAGACGGCGTAACCGTTTTGTCGGTACGCGTGGTTTTGGGCGGTTTGCCGAGCAAGACGTTCAACGGCAAATCGACGGGATTGTTGGAGAATAAATCGTCGCGTACTTTCAAATGACCATCGTCGGTCGCTGTACCGACTACGGCGAACGGGCAGCGTTCGCGTTCGCAGATGGCGCGGAAGGTCTCCAAATCTTTTTCCAAAATGGACAATACATAACGCTCTTGCGATTCGTTACACCAAATCTGCAACGGATTGAGGCCATGTTCTTCCAGCGGCACTTCACGCAGTTTGAATACCGCGCCACGTCCGGCATCGTTGACGAGTTCGGGGAAGGCGTTGGACAGGCCGCCTGCGCCGACGTCGTGGATGGAGATAATCGGGTTTTTGTCGCCAAGCTGCCAGCAACGGTCGATGACTTCTTGCGCGCGGCGCTCGATTTCGGGGTTGCCGCGTTGTACGGAGTTGAAGTCCAAAGACGCGTCGTTTGTGCCGGTGTTCATGGAAGAGGCCGCGCCGCCGCCCAAGCCGATGAGCATACCCGGGCCGCCCAGTTGGATCAGCAATGCGCCTTCGGGGATTTCATCTTTGTGTGTTTGTTGTGCCTGAATGCTGCCCAAGCCGCCGGCAATCATAATCGGTTTGTGATAGCCGCGGACCTGACCGTCAAATTTTTCTTCAAAGGTACGGAAGTAGCCCAAGAGGTTCGGGCGGCCGAATTCGTTGTTGAACGCTGCGCCGCCAATCGGGCCTTCAATCATGATGTCTAGAGGAGAAGCAATATGGCCGGGTTTGCCGTAGGCTTGTTCCCAAGGCTGCTCCAAGCCTGGAATATTCAGGTTGGAGACGGTAAAGCCGGTCAAGCCTGCTTTCGGACGCGAGCCTTTACCTGTTGCGCCTTCATCGCGGATTTCACCGCCCGCACCCGTTGCCGCACCGGCAAACGGCGCGATGGCGGTCGGGTGGTTGTGTGTTTCCACTTTCATGATGATATGGGTGTCTTCCTCGTGGAAACGGTAGCCTTGGTTTTCCGCTGCATTCGGATAGAAACGCTCGATTTTCGCGCCTTCGATCACGGATGAGTTGTCTTTATAGGCAACGACTGTGCCTTCAGGATGCGCATTGTGCGTATCGCGAATCATGCCGAAGAGGGATTTCGGTTGTTTTTCGCCGTTAAGGATGAAGTCGGCGTTGAAGATTTTGTGGCGGCAGTGTTCGCTGTTTGCCTGAGCGAACATCATTAATTCAACATCGGACGGATTGCGGTTTAAAGCCTGATAGTTTTCAACCAGATAATCGATTTCATCGGCCGAAAGCGCCAAGCCCATTTCGGTATTGGCTTTGACCAATGCTTCTTTACCGCCGCCCAATACATCTACGCTGGAGAAGGTTTCCGATTGGATGTGGTGGAACAGTTGCGCCGCTGCATCGATGTCGGTCAACACGCTTTCGGTCATGCGGTCGTGCAACAGGGCTGCCCATTGTTGTTTTTGCCCGTCGGTAAGCGCACCTTCCAACCATACGGCCATGCCGCGTTCGATACGTTCAATGCCTTCCAAACCGCAGTTTTCCGCGATATTGGTTGCTTTGGAAGCCCAAGGAGAAATGGTGCCCAAACGGGGCGTTACCAAAAATAAATGCAAGCCCTCGCGCGCTTTGGGCGTTTGTTCAACGCTTTGCGCTGCCAGTAAGGCTTGCAGTTTTTCGACTGTCGCGGCATCAAGTGTTTTTTCGCTACCGACAAAATACCAAAATTCGCTGCTTAATTTGACTTCGGGCAGGCCGAGTGCGGCTGCTTTTTGAAAGAGTTTTTCAACACGGAAATCGGAAAGGGCGGTTACACCGCGCAAGGGCAGAACAACAGACATGGATTCAGCTCACAAAATGCAGTTGGGGAATCCATTATTATACCTGAAAAATGCAATTTTGCTTGTGAATTTATACTTCAAGTGTTGACAATTTTTGCTTGTAAATTGAAGAGGAATGGAGCAATCGTGTCACTTGATTTTTTATTTTGTACCTGATTATTCGATTATTTTTGTTTATTTTTGAAGAATCGGGAGGAATGGGAATAGATGGGCACAAAGGTATAAAGTAAAAATTATTTGATTGTTGACTTTGACATTTTGCTGACAATAAGGCCGTCTGAAATCCTGTTTTCAGACGGCCTTGCTTTATCCTTTTCTTTTATTTCCCAGCATATCCAGTAAACACGCCAGATTACTTTTTCCTTCTTCCTTGCTCACAATCGGCTCGCCGCCTTTGCGGCCTAGGATTTTGATGTCTTCCTGCGGCATTTCGTCTATAAAGCGGCTCGGCTCGGGGAACTGCCATGTGCCTTGCTTTTTACGTTTGAGGCAGTGGGTCAGCGTAAGTTGGCGTTTGGCACGGGTAATGCCGACGTACATCAGGCGGCGTTCTTCTTCGACATTGTCTTCTTCTATACTGTCATTATGCGGCAAGATGCCTTCTTCGCAACCGACAAGGAAAACGTAGGGATATTCCAAGCCTTTGGAGGCGTGCAGGGTAGAGAGTTTGACGGCATCGACTTCTTCTTCGCTTTTGCCTTCCAAAAGCGTCATCAGGGCGATGGTTTGGGCAAGCTCGATGATGTTTTTACCGTCTTGCTCGCCTTTGCGTTCCAGCCAGCCGGTCAGGTCGGTAACGTTGCGCCATTTGATTTCGCCTGCTTTACCTTCTTCGTTGGCCAACAGGTGGTTTTCGTAGTCGATTTCTTTCAGCAAGTTATGAATAAGCTCGCCTGCTTCGCTGGTTTCGGCTTTGGCGCGGTAGCTTTCAATCATATCCATGAAGGCTTGCAGGTGTTGGCGGTTGGTATGGTTCAACAGGGCAAGCGCTTCTTCGGTTTGCGCGGCTTCATACAGGCTGCATTCGTGTTCGTGCGCGTAGGTATTGAGTTTGCCCAGCGTTACATCGCCGATGCCGCGTTTGGGCGTGGTTACAGCGCGAAGGAAGGCGGGATCGTCGTTGGGATTGGCAAGCAGGCGCAAATAGGACAACACGTCTTTGATTTCGGCTTTGTCGAAAAAACTCTGCCCGCCGGAGAGTTGGTAAGGAACGCGCGCGCTGCGCAAGGCTTCTTCAAAAATCCGCGCCTGATGGTTGCCGCGGTATAACACGGCGAAATCGGCGTATTGGGTTTTGTCGCCACCGACCAGCTTCTGTTTGACGATTTGGCTGACGACCCAGTCGGCTTCGTGTTGCTCGTTTTGGCAGGCAACGACTTTGACGATTTCGCCTTCGCCGAACTGCGACCAAAGTTTTTTCGTGAACAGCTTGGGGTTGTTTTCGATGACTTTGTTGGCGATTTTGAGAATCCGCGTGGTGGAGCGGTAGTTTTGCTCCAATTTGATAACCTTCATCTGTGGATAGTCTTCCTGCATTTTGCGCAGGTTTTCCATGTTCGCGCCGCGCCATGCGTAGATGGACTGGTCGTCGTCGCCGACGGCAGTAAACATACCTTCCGCGCCGGTCAGCAGCTTCATCAGCGTAAATTGGCAGGTGTTGGTGTCCTGACATTCGTCAACCAACAGATAACGCAGCCGCCGCTGCCATTTGTTGCGCACTTCGCTGTTTTGCTGCAACAGCACGGCGGGCAGACGGATTAAGTCGTCGAAGTCCACCGCCTGATAGCTTTGCAGGGTTTCCTGATAGCTCGCATAGACGCGTGCTGTTTGCTCTTCCCACACATTAGAGGCCGTCTGAAGCACGTCTTCGGGCGTTTTCAAATCGTTTTTCCACAGGGAAATCTGATGCTGCGCTTTGAATAAGGCTTCTTTTCCCGTACCGCCCAAAAGTTCGCCGATGATTTTTGCGCTGTCGGTGGAATCGAGGATGGAGAAGTTTTTTTTGTAACCGATATGGTTCGCCTCTTCACGCAAAATCTTCATGCCCAAAGAGTGGAACGTGCAAATCGTCAGCCCGCGCGTTTGCGATTTGGGCAGCATTTTGGCGACGCGCTCCTGCATTTCCGTGGCGGCTTTATTGGTGAAGGTAATCGCGGCAACGGTATGCGGCAGATAGCCGACATTGACAATCAAATGTTTGATTTTTTGCGTAATCACGCCGGTTTTACCGCTGCCAGCGCCGGCAAGCACGAGTAGGGGGCCGCCTAGATATTTGACTGCGGCTTGCTGTTGGGGGTTGAGTTTCATTGAAGGGGAAGACGGGTAATGTGGGGAGCAATTATACAACAAGGCCGTCTGAAATTTTCAGACGGCCTTGGGCGTTTTTTAGAGTAAACCTTATGAAAAATATTTCAATTTGCCTTTGAAGTCTTCCAGTTTTTCGTAGCCTTTTTGCGCCATGATGGCTTTTAATTCAAGGGAAACCCGTTCAAAAATGTCCACACCTTGCTGGTGTAGTGCCGTGCCGATCTGCACCATGCTTGCGCCGCACAAGATGTGTTCAAAAGCATCCCGGCCGCTGTAAACGCCGCCTGTGCCGATAATTTGGATAGATGGATCCAGTCTTTGATAGAACGCGTGGACATTGGCGAGCGCGGTCGGTTTAATGTATTGGCCGCCTATGCCGCCGAAGCCGTTTTTCGGGCGGATCACGACGGATTCGTCTTCGATATACATGCCGTTGCCGATGGAGTTGACACAGTTGACGAATTTTAGGGGATAGCGGTTGAACACTTTCGCCGCTTGATCGAAATGGGCAATATCGAAATACGGCGGCAATTTGATGCCCAAGGGCTTGTCGAAGTAGGTAAAGGCATTATCCAAAATCATCTCGGTGGTTTCAAAGTCGTAGGCAATTTGCGGTTTGCCGGCGACGTTTGGGCAGGATAGGTTGAGTTCGGTAATACCGTTAAACCCGCTATTTTGCACCTTTTCCAACAGGATATGTGTTTCGCCGGGCGACAGGCCGACCAGTGATAGGAAAAATGTCCGTTCCGGCTGAGACTCTTGAAGGGTAAGCAGGTAATCCAGATAGTAATCGATGCCTTGATTCGGCAAGCCCATCGAATTGATGCTGCCGAGAGGGACGTCCCGATAACGCGGCTCGGGGTTGCCTTGACGAGGGGTAAGCGTTGCGGTCTTGGTAATGAAAGTGCCTGCCGAAGACTGTCTGACTGCTTCTAATTCCTCAACAGTCATGCATGACACACCGGCCGCGTTCATCAGGCAGTTGTCAAAAGAAAAACCGGCGATTTGGGTTTTCAACGATACCATCTCCTGCTCCTTTTCTTCGCAAAATCAAATTGTTTGCCAAGCGTAACACGAAGAGGCGGTACGATTTTTAACAAACATCAAATGACAAAGCATGTAGGCGGATGTTGTTTTCAATATTGAAAAAAGGCCGTCTGAAAAACTCAAATAGTCTTTCAGACGGTCTTTACTATATGGAATTAATAGAACCAAAAGCTGTCGGCTGATTTGAATATTGGGTTTTAAAAATCAGGCCAACCATTCGGCTAAGGCCGCTTCAAAACGTTTCAAGCCTTCGGCCATGTCTTCATCGTTCAGCAGCAGGCTGGGAGCAAAGCGCACCACATTGGCACCGGCAACCAGTACCATCAGGCCGTGTTTTAAAGCGGCGGCAGTGATTTCCGATGCCTTGCCTTCGTATTTGTCTGCCAACACGCAGCCGAGCAGCAAGCCCATGCCGCGGACTTCTTTAAATACGCCGGTTTTTTCGCCCAATTCACGCAATGCCGTCTGAAGTTTTTGGCCTTGTTGTTTAACGTGTGCCAATGTTTCGGGGGCATTGATGATGTCGAATGCGCAACTGCCGACGGCACACGCCATTGGGTTGCCGCCGAAGGTCGAGCCATGTGTTCCGGGGCCGAAGGTTGGGGCGATTTTATCGGTTGTCAGAATCGCGCCAATCGGGAAGCCGCCGCCCAAGGCTTTGGCGGAGCTGAGGATATCGGGTGTTACGCCGTAATGCTCGTAGGCAAACAGTTTGCCCGTATGACCCATGCCGGTTTGCACTTCGTCCAAAATCAGCAATGCGCCTTGTTTGTCGCATAAACGGCGTGCGGCTTGCAGATATTCTTGGGTAGCAGGCAGGATGCCGCTTTCGCCCTGAATCGGCTCGATAATCACGGCGCAGGTTTTGTCGCCGATGGCTGCTTCCAATGCGGCAATATCGTTAAATGGAACGTGGGTAATGCCGGCCGGCAGCGGCGCGTAGTCTTTGCTGTATTTGGGCTGGCCGCCGACGGATACGG
This sequence comes from Neisseria sp. P0009.S010, assembly GCF_051958545.1. Lineage (NCBI taxonomy): Bacteria > Pseudomonadati > Pseudomonadota > Betaproteobacteria > Neisseriales > Neisseriaceae > Neisseria > Neisseria sp. P0009.S010. Next base: position 44,412 of record NZ_JBQCVH010000003.1, on the reverse strand, counting down.
TAAACAGGGTGCGACCGTGGAAGCTGTTGAGGCAGGAGATGATTTCGGTTTTGTGTTCGCCAAAATGATCGCGGCCGTATTTGCGCGCCAGTTTCAGCGCGGCTTCATTGGCTTCCGCACCGGAGTTACAGAAAAATACTTTGTCGGCAAAGGTGTTTTCGACCAGTTTTTGGGCCAATTCTTGCGCCGGTTGGGTGGTGTAGATATTAGAAATGTGCCAGAGTTTTTGCGACTGCTCGGCCAAGGTTGCGACCAAATCGGGATGGCAATGACCCAGCGCGTTCACAGCAATACCGCCTGACAGGTCAATGTACTCTCGTCCTTCGGTATCCCAAACCCGGCTGCCGATCGCGCGTTCCGGAATCATGGGGGCGAATGAGAAATTGGGCGTCAGGTAGTTTTGCATGTTCTTTTCCTTTTAATATTGTCAACAATTTCTTCAATTATGCGCTTATTGATTGAGAGATTCAATATGGCAATCAGGCCGTCTGAAAACTGGCTTTCAGACGGCCTGATGTTTATTTATGCTTGATTTCCCAACACTGATGGATTTTCTTGTTGCGGAAATCGTCGGGAACGGATTGTTTGGAAATGTCTTTGACGGCGTATTGTTCCGATACCGAATCGTCCAAGACGAAGCTGCGCAAGTTGTTGGAGAAGTACAAAAGACCGTCTGAAGCGAGCAGGTTCATCGCGCCGTCAATCAACTTTTTGTGGTCGCGCTGGATGTCGAGGATGTCGAGCATCTTTTTGCTGTTGGAGAAGCTGGGCGGATCCATGACGATAAGGTCGAACTGTTTGCCTTCGGCGGTGGCGTTTTGCAGGTATTGGAACACGTCGGCGCGGACGATTTTGTGTTGTTCGGAGTCGATGCCGTTAAGTTCGAAATTGCGTTTTGCCCACTCGAGATAAGTGTTGGATAAATCGACGGTTTCGCTGGATACCGCGCCCCCGGTTGCGGCATAGACGGTAAAGCTGCCTGTGTAGGAAAACAGGTTGAGGAAGCGTTTACCCGCTGCGGTTTCGCCGACTTTTTTGCGCGTGTTGCGGTGGTCGAGGAAAAGGCCGGTATCGAGGTATTTGTCGAGGTTGACCCAAAACTTGCGGCCGTTTTCAGTGATGACGAAATCGTCGCCGGTTTTGCCGGTTTTCTCGTATTGTTGTAAACCTTTTTGACGTTCTCGGCGTTTGAGGTGGATTTGTTCGGGCGCAAAACCGGTCACAAAACCGATGGCTTCCAATACATCGGCAAGCCATGCTTCGTATTCTTCGGGCTGCATCAGCCAGCCGGTATCGTATTCCTGAAGATGGATTTGGTCGCCGTAAACATCGACGGCAAAGGGAAATTGGGGAATATCGCGGTCGTAAATGCGCCAGGCTTCGATATTGTTGCGTTTGGCCCATTTCATAAGATGTTTGATGTTTTTACCTAAGCGGTTGGCAAAGGGGGTAATGTCGGTCATGGTTTCAGACGGCCTGAATAAGTATTGGGAAGGGGTTGGATTTTAACGCACTTGATGCCTTTTTGCTTGACTGTTATCCATAAAATCTATATTATCCGCCATTCGCCTTTTGATACGAAGCCATCGTCATCCAACCTAAACCGCCGTTTCGGGCGCGTTTCTTTTATTGCTTGCATATTTGCAAAGCCTTTTCTGTGCAGGTTGTCGTCGATGTTAACCACAAGCAAGATGCTTGCGACAACCCTGTAACTTCACATTTCCCGTATCGTTACTTTCCTTTGCTTCAGGTCGTCTGAAATTGTTCAGGCGTGCGCGTTGTTGTCTCTTAGGATAGATATGTCTATTAAATTTGCCGATTTGAACCTTGATAAAAACATTTTGTCTGCCGTAAGCAGCGAGGGTTATGAAAGCCCGACCCCGATTCAGGCGCAAGCGATTCCGTTTGCTTTGGACGGCCGCGACATTATGGCTTCGGCACAAACCGGTTCAGGCAAAACCGCAGCCTTCCTGCTGCCGACTTTGCAAAAACTGACCAAGCGCAGCGAAAAACCGGGCAAAGGCCCACGCGCTTTGGTGTTGACTCCGACCCGCGAACTAGCGGCTCAGGTGGAAAAAAACGCGTTGGCGTATGCTAAAAATATGCGTTGGTTCCGTACTGTCAGCATTGTAGGCGGCGCATCTTTCGGCTACCAAACCCGTGCTTTGAGCAAACCGGTTGACCTGATTGTCGCTACTCCGGGTCGTCTGATGGACTTGATGCAGAGCGGCAAAGTTGATTTTGAACGTTTGGAAGTGCTGATTCTGGACGAAGCCGACCGTATGTTGGACATGGGCTTTATCGACGACATCGAAACCATCGTTGAAGCAACGCCGAGCGACCGTCAGACTTTGTTGTTCTCTGCCACTTGGGACGGCGCAGTGGGCAAACTGGCGCGCAAACTGACCAAAGACCCTGAAACCATCGAAGTTGAGCGTGTGGATGATCAAGGCAAAATCGAAGAGCAGCTGCTGTACTGCGACGATATGCGCCACAAAAACCGCCTGCTCGACCACATCTTGCGCGATGCCAATATCGATCAATGTGTGATTTTCACGTCCACCAAAGCCATGACCGAAGTCATCGCGGATGAATTGTATGAAAAAGGTTTTTCCGCCAACTGCCTGCACGGCGATATGCCGCAAGGCTGGCGTAACCGTACGCTGATGGACTTGCGCAAAGGCCGCTGCAAAATTTTGGTTGCCACCGATGTAGCCGCACGTGGTATCGACGTACCAACCATTACCCACGTTATCAACTACGACTTGCCGAAACAGGCTGAAGACTACGTTCACCGCATCGGCCGTACCGGCCGCGCTGGCCGTACCGGTATTGCGATTACTTTTGCCGAAGTGAACGAATACGTCAAAGTACACAAAATTGAAAAATACATCGGCCGCAAATTACCTGAGCTGACCATCGAAGGCATGGAGCCGACACGTAAACGCAAATCTGCCGGTGGCAAACCGAAAGGTAAAGGCGGCTGGGGCGATCGTAAATCCGGCGGCTGGCGTGGTGATAAGAAACCGGCTAAAGAAGGTTTCGGCGGTAAAGCTCACGGCGAAGGCCATAAAAAAGACGGTTTCAAGAAAGATGGCTTTAAGAAAGACGGTTTCAAGAAGTCTGACGGTTTCAAAAAAGGCGGCGAAGGCTTTAAAGGCAAGCGCAAGTCTAACGACAGCTTTGGCGGCAAACATAAAAGAGGTTAATTTTTTCAATCTTAAGGCCGTCTGAAAAAACATAAGGGCGTGTGAAAACACGCCCTTTTTTATGGTTTCAAGTTTCGCATATAAAAAAGCGCGGGATTGATCCCACGCTTTTTCAGACGGCCTCTTACAAAGCAGCCAATACGGCATCGCCCATTTCTGAGCAGGAAACCAGTTTGGTACCTTCTTCGTAAATATCGCCGGTACGCAAGCCTTGTTGCAGTACTTTTTGTACGGCGTTTTCGACTTGTTGCGCGCGTGCTTCGTCGTTCAGGCTGTAGCGCAACAACATAGCGAGGGACAAAACGGTTGCCAGCGGATTGGCTTTGTTTTGACCGGCAATGTCAGGAGCAGAGCCGTGAGACGGTTCGTACAGGCCTTTGCCGTTTTCGTCCAAAGAAGCGGAAGGCAGCATACCGATGGAGCCGGTCAGCATGGAGGCTTCGTCAGAGAGGATATCGCCGAAGATGTTGCCGGTAGCAATCACGTCAAATTGTTTGGGCGCGCGTACCAACTGCATGGCGGCGTTGTCGACGTACATATGGGAAAGCTCGACATCAGGGTATTCTTTGCCGATTTCTTCAAAGATTTCGCGCCACAGTTCGGTGGTTTCCAAAACGTTGGCTTTGCCTACGGAGCAGACTTTTTTGCTGCGTTTTTGGGCGGATTGGAAGGCAACGTGGGCAATACGGCGGATTTCGCTTTCGCTGTATTTCATGGTGTTGTAGCCTTCGCGTTCGCCGTTTTCCAAAACACGGATGCCGCGCGGCTCGCCAAAGTAAATATCGCCGGTCAGTTCGCGTACGATAAGGATGTCGAGGCCGGCTACGATTTCCGGTTTCAGAGTGGAAGCATTGGCCAGCTCTTTATACAAAATGGCAGGGCGCAAATTAGCAAACAGATTCAAGTCTTTACGGATGGCCAACAATCCGCGCTCAGGGCGCAATGGACGGTCGAGATTGTCGTATTGAGGAGAACCGACTGCACCAAGCAGTACCGCATCGGCTTTACGGCAAAGGTTTTGCGTGAATTCTGGATAAGGATGGCCGTATTCGTCATAGGCTTCGCCGCCCAAAGGCGCGTATTCGTAGCTGACATCCAAACCTTGTTCGATAAGTTTGTCGAGTACGCGGACGGTTTCTGCAACGATTTCAGGGCCGATGCCGTCGCCGCGCAAGATAGCGATATGTTTGGTCATTTCGGGTTTCCTTATGGGAAGGTTTTAGGTAAAGGGCAGGTCGTCTGTTTTTCAGACGGCCTTAAATCAATTTGCTCTGAAAACGCTGATTGTACCATTATGGTACTGGTAAAGCTGGGTAGAAATCGCGTAGGCAGAGTCTTCAAATGCCTGCAGGGCAATATTTGCCATCGCCTGCAAAGCCTCTTCATCGGACGGGCTGCAAACGAGCAGGGCGTTGCGTGCCGGGACTGCAAAAACGGGGTTGGCCGGCAGCATAGGATCGTCTTTAAGTACTTCGTCCAAAAGCAAAATCAGGGAAGCATCATAGTCGTTGTCCAAATGGATTTGAGCCAATGACCAACCTTCGGCATGATGAATTTGAACACGTCCATTCATTCGTTGGCGCAGATTATCCATGGCGGTACGATACAAGGCGTCCTCATCTTCAATACCGGCCTCTTTCATATGCTCACGATTGAGCGTATGCATGGATTCTTCCGTATCCACCATATAAAGCAACATGATATCGCCGGCAATCGGTTTGTATACCAGGTAATCGTCAGGTTCGGCTTCGTCCGTATTTGTAATCAGTCTGGCATTTTCCAGATAAATCGTATTTTTAATCGTCGGAAGAATTTGTTGTGCTGAAACACTGGCATCAGCGTCCTGAATCTTATCGATAACTGCTAAATTAGCTGCAACAATAGCTTCCAAGGCCTCGGGATTTTGCAGATAACTTGTGTAATGGTTGCTCAAATATGTGCTGAACGATGCTTCATCGTCTTCGGAAAACTGGACAATGATGGGCGAAGAAGCAATATTTTCACCCCAGTCGATTTTCGCCTCAAGATCCAATTCTTCTTGGATGCGACGGGCAAAGTATTCGACAAATTCCTGCCAAGTCATTAATTTAGGTTTGGAGCGGAACAACCTGCTGAAAAAAGACATATTGTGTCCTGAATAAGGGGATAAGGCCGTCTGAAAAATTATAGACGTTCGGTTTAAACACGGATTTTAAAAACAACTTTGCGTATGTTCGCCCTGTCGCCGATCAATGGGGCATGCGCATCATTCGGGAAAAATAGCGCAAATTCGCCGGGCTCCAAGGTCAGCCATGTTTCCGGTTCACAGTCGAAAAATTCGATATCGCGCTTTTCGTTGTAGCCTAAACCGTTTTTCAGACGGCCTCTGTCTATCCAGCCATACGTTTCGCTGCCATCAATCGGTGTTTGAATATCAATATGTTTTGAGTGCGCTTCTGGCTGGGCTTTGCCTTTAGTCCTCATCGGCTCGCTGCCGATAAAAATACGGATATTGGGATTCTCGCATGGCACTTGACCGTCCGGCAGCTTGGTAAAATCCAAGGTCTGCAACAGATGGAAGGCTTCGGCAAAGTCGGGATGCAAGGCGGCGTAGCGGGTGGCATTGCTTATGGTGTCGGTAATCATGGTATATTTTTGTAGATTAAAGGCCGTCTGAAACACTTAAATTTTTCAGACGGCCTTTTGTATATCAACCGTTAAACAGCCAAGGCTGGCTTTGGCGGCGTTTTTCTTCAAAGGCGTGAATTTCGTCAGCGTGTTGCAGGGTCAGGCCGATTTCGTCCAAGCCGTTTAAGAGGCAGTGTTTGCGGTGTTCGGTAATGTCGAATGTGAATGTTTCGCCGCTAGGAGTGGTCAGGGTTTGCTCGGCAAGGTCGATGGAGAGCTGATAGCCTTCGTTGGCTTCAACTTCTTTGAAAAGCTGGTCAACCTGTTCTTCTGTCAAAACGATAGGCAAAAGGCCGTTTTTGTAGCAGTTGTTGAAGAAGATGTCGGCAAAGCTGGGGGCGATGACGGCGCGGAAGCCGTAGTCGTCCAATGCCCAAGGGGCGTGTTCGCGTGAAGAGCCGCAACCGAAGTTTTTACGCGTCAACAGGATTTGTGCGCCTTGATAGCGTGGCTGGTTCAGGGAGAAATCCGGGTTTAACGGACGTTTGCTGTTGTCCATGCCAGGTTCGCCGTGGTCGAGGTAACGCCATTCATCAAAGGCATTGGGGCCGAAGCCGCTGCGTTTGATGGATTTCAGAAATTGTTTGGGGATGATGGCATCGGTGTCGACGTTGCTGCGGTCGAGCGGGGCAACGATGGCGGTAATTTTGGTAAAGGCTTTCATGTCAGATTCTTATAGTAATAATGGGAAATTATTTTATGGCTATTCGGGTTAGCATGTGCTGTGCAAACCGATTCGGTTGCCTTCTGTGTCTTCGATAAATGCTGCAAAGCCGTTGGCAATGCGGAATTTCTCTTGTAACAGTTTGCCGCCTGCTGCAACGGCTTTTTCTGCTGTTTCGGCACAATCCGGGCAATTGAAGAAAATGGTTGTACCGCCGTGGCCGGGCTGGGCATTGCTGTCGTGCCAAATCATGCCGGCCGTACCGTGTTGGGTGTAATCGGCTGGGAAAATGATGAAACGGAATCCGTTGCCGCCAACGTCTTGCAGGGGCTTGTCGAATACGGATTCGTAAAAGGCTTTGGCGCGATCCAAATCATGAGCGTGAATACCAAACCAGCTTGACGGATTACTCATTGTTTCTTCCTTTGCTTGGAATCGTGAAAATGTCTGAAAAATTAATAATGTATCAGGCCGTCTGAAACGGAGTCAGGAGCTTCAGACGGCCTGATTTACCGAATTATTCGGTAGCGGCTTCGATTTTTTCTCCAACATGGCTCATGCCGCGGCCTACTGCATTGCCGCCTTTTTTAACGGCTTCACCGGTTTTGTCGACAACGTGTTCTGCCGTTTCTTTGGTTTTATCGGCTACGCGCTCGGCAGTCTCTTTGGTTTTGTCCCAATTGCGGTTGGTATCGTCTTTTGCGCCGGACCAAGTGCTGGAACAAGCTGACAGGATGAGGGCTGCGGCAGCTAATGCAAACAGTTTTTTCATACTAGATTCCTTTCAAGTTATCAATGATTAAGAAGGTTTTCGGACGTTTTGCGCAATAGAAAAACTTACTTGAGCAAGGTATTGTTTCAGACGGCCTGATCAATAAAGGCCGTCTGAAAATACTTTAAGCCATAGTGCGGATGTCGGTAAAGTGGCCGGTCACCGCAGCTGCGGCTGCCATGGCAGGGCTGACGAGGTGAGTGCGTCCGCCGTTGCCTTGACGGCCTTCAAAGTTACGGTTGGAGGTGGAGGCGCAACGTTGTCCCGGGGTCAGGCGGTCGGCATTCATGGCAAGGCACATAGAGCAGCCCGGCTCGCGCCATTCAAAACCGGCTTCGATAAATACTTCGTGCAAGCCTTCTTTTTCTGCCTGCTCTTTAACCAAACCGGAGCCGGGGACAATCAATACGCGTTGCACATTGTCCGCTTTTTTGCGGCCTTTGGCGATAGCGGCGGCTTCGCGTAAGTCTTCAATACGGCTATTGGTGCAAGAGCCGATAAAGACGATATCGACAGGGATTTCGTTTAATGGCGTACCGGCTTCCAAGCCCATGTATTCGAGGGCGCGTTCCATGCCGCTGCGTTTGACCGGATCGGTTTCTTCGGCGGGATTAGGCACTTTACTGCTGATGTCCAAAACCATTTCAGGCGAGGTACCCCAAGTTACTTGAGGCTCGATGTCTTCGGCTTTGAAGTGGTATTCTTTATCGAATACGGCGCCTTCGTCAGATACCAGTGTGCGCCAGTACTCGACGGCTTTATCCCATGCTTCGCCTTTAGGTGCGAAAGGTTTGCCTTTTACATAGTCGATGGTGGTTTGGTCGACGGCAACCATGCCTGAGCGCGCACCGGCTTCAATCGCCATATTGCACAAGGTCATGCGGCCTTCCATAGAAAGGCTGCGGATGGCTTCGCCGCCAAATTCAATGGCGTAGCCTGTACCGCCGGCCGTACCGATTTGACCGATGATATAAAGTGCTACGTCTTTGGCAGTAACACCGGGTTTCAGACGGCCTTCAACGGAAATCAGCATGGATTTGGATTTTTTAGCGGTAATACATTGGGTCGCCATGGTGTGTTCGACTTCGGAAGTGCCGATACCGTGCGCCAATGCGCCGAATGCGCCGTGGGTAGAAGTGTGCGAGTCGCCGCAGACAACGGTCATGCCGGGCAGGGTTGCGCCTTGTTCCGGGCCCATAACGTGCACAATGCCTTGGCCTTTATCCATAAACGGGAAGTAGGCGAGTGCGCCAAACTCTTTAATGTTTTTGTCCAAAGTATCGACTTGCAGTTTGGAAATCGGATCTTGGATACCTTTGTCCCAGTCGCCGGTCGGGGTGTTGTGGTCGGCTGTGGAGACCACGCTGTCGATACGCCAGAGTTTGCGGCCGGCCATTTTCAAGCCTTCAAATGCTTGCGGGCTGGTTACTTCGTGAACTAGGTGTCGGTCGATGTAAAGCAGGACAGTGCCGTCTTCTTCTTCGCGGACGACGTGGCTGTTCCAAAGTTTATCGTAAAGGGTTTGTGCGCTCATGATGAGTATTCTTTGCTATTGGTAGGTATGAATGATGGTTTGCGTTTATGGGCGGATTTTAGGCTTTTTATAGGGGCTGTGCAATAGAAATTTGTCCAATTTCTAAAATTTGTCGCAAAGTTTCAAAAATATTTATTAAAAATTAGACAAATTGTAGAATTGTTGACAAAAAGATGCATCTTATCTGAAAGAATGCTTGTCGAAATGCACTAAAAAGTTCTATCATTCTCACTCAATATCCACATTTACCAAGAGGTATAGAGAATGAAATTACCGGTAATGGCTCCTGAGCATCTGACTCAATTACGGGAATTTGAGAAAAAAGTCCTTGCCAATCATGCCAAAATCGAAGCATGGTTCCGTTCGCATTGGAACGAACACCGTCCGCCATTTTATGGTTCGGTTGACATCCGTAATGCCGGTTACAAAATTTCATCTATCGATATGAACCTGTTTCCGGGCGGCTTCAATAATTTGAATCCCAACTTTATCCCGCTGGCGGCGGTTGCCGCGCAAGATGCGGTACAGCGCGCATGTGAAACGGCCAAATCCGTATTGATTATTCCTGAAAACCACACACGCAACACATTCTATCTGCAAAACGTTTACGCACTCAGCGAGATTTTGCGTTCGGCAGGATACGAAGTGCGCTTGGGCAGCTTGAATCCTGAAGTGACTGAGCCAACCGAGTTTGAAACCGCGTTGGGCGAAAAAATTTTGCTTGAGCCTTTATTGCGTACCCGTGAGCGTGTACATCTCGCAGACGGCTTCTCGCCTTGCGTTGTTTTGTTGAATAATGACTTGTCTGCGGGCATCCCTGAAATCCTTAAAGACATCAGCCAAACCGTATTGCCGCCATTGCACGGCGGTTGGACGACTCGCCGTAAAACCGAACACTTCGGCGCGTACAACCAAGTTGCTGCCGACTTTGCCAAGTTGATTGACATCGACGAATGGCAAATCAATCCTTATTTTGAAAAAATCAGCGGTTTGGATTTCCAAGAGCGTGAAGGCGAAGATGCGTTGGCAGGCGCGGTAGAACGCGTATTGGCGAAAATTCAAGCCAAATACGATGAATTGGGTATTACTGACCAGCCTTTCGTTATTGTGAAAGCCGACGCAGGCACTTACGGCATGGGCGTGATGAGCGTTAAATCTGCCGATGAAGTGCGCGGATTGAACCGTAAAAACCGCAATAAAATGGCAAAAGTCAAAGAAGGTTTGGAAGTCAGTGAAGTCATTGTCCAAGAAGGTATTTATACCTACGAAACCATGAACGGCGCCGTGTGCGAACCCGTCGTTTATATGATGGACCGTTTCGTTATCGGCGGCTTCTTCCGTGTACACGAAGGCCGTGGTGCAGACGAAAACCTCAATGCCGGCGGTATGGTGTTTGTTCCGCTGTCCAACAGCATCCCTACCGGTAACGGCGACAACTCCCAAGAAGCGCCTGAAGCCTGCAAACGCGTATTTGAACAATGGGATTCGCTCGGCATGCCGCGCTCCGAAAAAGACTGCGACGTGGACAATGAACACAACCGCCTCTACGTTTACGGCGTAATGGCGCGCCTGTCCTTGCTTGCTGCCGCATTGGAGTTGGAGAAAACCGCGCCTCAAGCCTAATAAAGCATAAAGCGTTGATCGATATTGTCAGGCCGTCTGAAAATTTGTTTTCAGACGGCCTTTTCTGTCTGTACAATTCATTCTAACTAAAAAACATGATTTATTTTTATGAGCAAACCAGCCAATCCAGTTGAGACAACCGACAATCTGCAAGACCAAACCATGCAGCGCAGCAATACCGACAATGCGCCGCGTTCTGCTATCCATCAAACCTTGTATTCCGCCGATACCTTTGCTCAGCATGATTATCTTGCCGGAAAAAACTTGCCCGATATTGCCCGCCCGCAAGAAGGTCAAATCAACTGGCTGCATTTTGTCGGCATCAATGATGTTGTCTTGCTCAAACACGCGCTTGAGCCTTACGGCATTCATGAGCTGGTTATTGAAGATATTCTCAGCCGCAAACAGCGTCCGAAAATTGAAGACTACGGCAGCTATGTTTTTACTGCCGCACAGGTTTACCACTATACCTCCACAGGCAAGCTCCATTCCGACCAAGTGTATGTGATTATCGGCAAAGATTTTGTGTTGTCTTTCCAACAAAAACCGTTGGGCTTGTTCAGCCATCTCCGCCGGCAGATGCACGAAAATCCACACAATATTTTGAACAAAAATACAGCGTTTCTTGCTTATTGCCTGCTTGACCGTATTGTAGATGACTATTTCATCGTTTTGGAGTCGTACAACAACCGTGTCGAAGTAATAGACAAGTCCCTGTTTAAAAATGAAAACAGCGATATTCTCAGTAAGATTCACCGCCTCAAGCGCGATGCCGTCCGTCTGCGGCGCACGCTTTTGCCATTGCGCGATGTGTTCTACCAACTGGCCGTACGCGGCGATTTTGCTATTTTCAAAGGCGAATCGACCGTCTATTTGCGCGACGTGTACGACCACAATATGCAGCTTATCGAATCGCTTGATGCCTCGCGTGATATGGTGTTGAGCATGATGGACATTTACCTTTCCTTCCAATCCAACCGCATGAACCAGCAAATGCGCGTGTTGACGGTTATCACCATCATCTTTATGCCGCTGACCGTCATCACCGGTATCTACGGCATGAACTTCGACAATATGCCCGAGCTGCATTGGCATTACGGCTATTTCATGGTTTTGGGTGTGATGCTGTGCATCATCATCGGACTGCTGATTTTCTTTTCGCGTAGAAAATGGTTATGATCAGGTGTGGCAGATTGAATTTTTCCACTCAAAAACGGTAGAATCAAAATTCCTACAAAACATGCCGTCTGAAATAACAGGCGGCCTTAAAAACAAACCACTTCAAGAGGTCAAACCATGGAACAAGCACGCCAACTTCCTTCTCACGAACTCATCATGTCCGAGCTGATGATGCCGGATACGGCAAACTTCAGCGGCAACGTCCACGGTGGCGAATTATTGCGCTTGCTCGACCAAGTCGCTTATTCCTGTGCCAGCCGATACAGCGGCAACTACTGCGTTACCTTGTCTGTCGATAAAGTTTTGTTTAAAGAGCCTATCCATGTCGGCGAACTGGTAACCTTTTACGCCAGCATTAACTACACCGGCCGCACTTCTATGGAAGTCGGCATCCGTGTAGAAGCGCAAAACATCCGCACCGGTGAAGTGCGCCATACCAACAGCTGCTACTTCACCATGGTTGCCGTAGAAGACGGCAAGCCGGTTGCCGTGCCACCTTTGGAAATCAATACATCGCGCCAACGTTGCCGTTATGAAAAGGCTAAAAAGCGCAAAGCATTGAGCTTGCAGGCTTCCGATGAAGATTCTTGCAGCAACTAAATTGAATTTATTAAATAACGAAGGCCGTCTGAAATCCTGTTTCAGACGGCCTTCACGCAAAAGCCATAAACCGCTTGTTTTGTGGTAGAATCAACAAGATTTTTGCCATACGAAATTACAGATAATCATGACCGACGCAACCATCCGCAACGACCATAAATTTGCACTTGAAACCCTGCCTGTCAGCCTTGAAGACGAAATGCGCAAGAGCTACCTCGATTACGCCATGAGCGTGATTGTGGGCCGAGCCCTGCCGGATGTCCGCGACGGTCTCAAGCCGGTACACCGCCGCGTGTTGTACGCGATGCACGAGTTGAAAAACAACTGGAATTCCGCCTATAAAAAATCGGCGCGTATCGTCGGCGACGTTATTGGTAAATACCACCCCCACGGCGATACAGCCGTTTACGACACCATCGTCCGTATGGCGCAAGACTTCTCCATGCGTTATGTACTGATCGACGGTCAGGGCAACTTCGGTTCTGTCGACGGCTTGGCCGCAGCAGCCATGCGTTATACCGAAATCCGCATGGAAAAAATTTCCCATGAAATGCTGGCGGATATCGAGGAAGAAACCGTTAATTTCGGCCCCAACTATGACGGTAGCGAACATGAGCCGCTGGTATTGCCGACCCGTTTCCCTGCGCTGTTAGTCAATGGTTCGTCCGGTATTGCCGTCGGTATGGCAACCAATATCCCGCCGCACAATTTGGGCGATACCATCAATGCCTGCCTACGTTTGTTGGACGAGCCTGAAACTGAAATCGACGAGCTGATCAATATCATCCAAGCGCCCGATTTCCCAACAGGCGCAACTATTTACGGTTTGAGCGGCGTTCGCGAAGGCTATAAAACCGGCCGTGGCCGCGTGGTAATGCGCGGTAAAACCCATATTGAGCCTATTGGTAAAAATGGCGAACGCGAAGCCATCGTTATCGATGAAATCCCATATCAAGTAAACAAAGCCAAGCTGGTTGAGAAAATCGGCGAGTTGGTACGCGAAAAAACGCTGGAAGGCGTATCCGACCTGCGCGACGAGTCCGACAAATCCGGTATGCGTGTCGTAATCGAATTGAAACGCAATGAAAATGCCGAAGTCGTTTTGAACCAACTCTATAAACTGACCCAGCTGCAAGACAGCTTCGGTATCAACATGGTGGCCTTGGTTGACGGCCAGCCGCGTCTGCTGAACCTGAAACAAATCCTGTCCGAGTTCCTGCGCCACCGTCGCGAAGTCGTTACCCGTCGTACTTTATTCCGCCTGAAAAAAGCGCGTCATGAAGGCCATATTGCCGAAGGTAAAGCGGTGGCCTTGTCCAATATCGACGAAATCATTCGTCTGATCAAAGAATCTGCCAATGCGCCGGAAGCCAAAGAAAAACTGCTGTCCCGCCCATGGCGCAGCAGCTTGGTTGAAGACATGCTCAGCCGTACCGATTTAGACCTGCACATGATGCGCCCTGAAGGCTTGCCAGAGAATTTGGGTCTGCACAGTCAAGGCTATTATCTGAGCGAATTGCAAGCCGATGCCATCCTGCGCATGAGCCTGCGTAACCTGACCGGCCTCGATCAGGAAGAAATTGTCGGCGAATATAAAAACCTGATGAGTAAAATCATTGATTTCGTGGATATTCTTTCCAAACCAGAGCGCGTTACCCAAATCATCCGCGAAGAATTGGCAGACATCAAAGCCAACTTCGGCGATGAGCGTCGCAGCGAAATCAATCCGTTTGGCGGCGATATCGCCGATGAAGACCTGATTCCGCAACGCGAAATGGTCGTTACCCTGACTCATGGCGGCTACATCAAAACCCAGCCGACTACCGATTATCAGGCGCAACGTCGCGGCGGCCGCGGCAAACAGGCAGCGGCAACCAAAGACGAAGACTTTATCGAAACCCTGTTTGTTGCCAACACGCATGATTATTTGATGTGCTTCACCAACTTGGGCAAGTGCCATTGGATTAAAGTGTACAAACTGCCGGAAGGTGGCCGCAACAGCCGCGGACGTCCGATTAACAACGTTATCCAATTGGAAGAAGGCGAAAAAGTCAGCGCCATCTTGGCCGTCCGCGAGTTCCCGGAAGACCAATACGTCTTCTTCGCTACTGCACAAGGCATGGTGAAAAAAGTCCAGCTGTCTGCGTTTAAAAACGTCCGCAGCCAAGGCATCAAAGCCATCGCGCTTAAAGAAGGCGATTACTTGGTCGGCGCAGCGCAAACCGGCGGTGCGGACGACATTATGTTGTTCTCCAACTTGGGCAAAGCCATCCGCTTTAACGAATATTGGGAAAAATCCGGTAACGATGAAGCAGAAGATGCAGATATCGAAACCGAAAACGAAGATTCAGACGGCCTGGATGATGAAAATGCCGAAAACGCATTGCCAAGCGGCAAACACGGTGTCCGTCCGTCCGGTCGCGGCAGCGGCGGTTTGCGCGGTATGCGCCTGCCGGCCGATGGCAAGATTGTCAGCTTGATTACCTTCGCCCCCGAGGCCGAGCAAAGCGACTTGCAAGTATTGACTGCTACCGCCAACGGCTATGGCAAACGTACCCCGATTGCCGATTACAGCCGTAAAAACAAAGGTGGACAAGGCAATATCGCCATCAATACCGGCGAGCGTAACGGCGATTTGGTTGCCGCCACTTTGGTTAGCGAAACCGATGACCTGATGCTGATTACCAGCGGCGGCGTCCTGATTCGTACCAAAGTTGAGCAAATCCGCGAGACCGGTCGTGCTGCCGCAGGTGTCCGCCTGATTAATCTGGATGAAGGTGAAACCTTGGTCAGTTTGGAGCGTGTGGCCGAAGAGGCTGAAGATGAAGCTGCTCTGGAAAGCGATGCAGCTGAAAACCAAGTGGTAGAAGCTGAAGATACCCCGTCTCAAGAATCTTAAACCTCAATGAACAAGGCCGTCTGAAAAGTTTTCAGACGGCCTGCTTATTCCAAAAGAAAATCCCGTGAGCGCAACCGAACCGTTCGATTTACCACTTTTTCTAAAAAATCTGCCCAATCTGCCGGGCGTGTACCGTTTTTTTGATGAAGACAACAATGTTTTGTATGTCGGCAAAGCGGTCAATCTCAAGCGGCGCGTTTCCAGCTATTTCCAAAAAAACGATCATTCTCCGCGCATCGCATTGATGGTAAAACAGGTTCACCATATCGAAACCACCATCACGCGTTCCGAAGCCGAAGCGCTGATTCTCGAAAACAACTTCATTAAAGCTCTATCGCCGAAATACAATATTCTTTTCCGCGATGACAAAAGCTATCCTTATTTGATGCTCAGCGGCCATCAATATCCGCAAATGGCGTATTACCGCGGTACGCTGAAAAAGCCTAATCAATATTTCGGCCCGTATCCCAACAGCAATGCCGTGCGCGACAGCATTCAAGTGTTGCAAAAAGTCTTTATGCTGCGTACCTGCGAAGACAGTGTATTCGAGCATCGCGACCGTCCTTGTCTGCTGTACCAAATCAAACGCTGCACCGCGCCTTGTGTCGGCCACATCAGCGAAGAAGATTATCGCGACAGCGTGCGTGAAGCCGCGACTTTCCTCAATGGCAAAACCGACGAATTGACGCGCACCTTGCAACACAAAATGCAAACCGCCGCCGCCAATCTGCAATTTGAAGAAGCCGCCCGTTACCGCGATCAAATTCAAGCGCTCGGCATCATGCAGAGTAATCAGTTTATCGACAGCAAAAATCCAAACAATCCCAACGATATCGATTTGCTTGCGCTGGCGGTTTCAGACGGCCTGGTTTGCGTACACTGGGTCAGCATCCGCGGCGGACGGCATGTAGGCGACAAAAGCTTTTTCCCCGACACCAAAAACGATCCCGAGCCAAACGGACAAGATTACGCCGAAGCCTTCGTCGCCCAACATTATTTGGGCAAAAGCAAACCCGACATCATCATCAGCAACTTTCCCGTTCCCGATGCATTGAAAGAGGCTTTGGAAGGCGAACACGGCAAGCAGATGCAATTTGTCACCAAGACCATAGGCGAACGCAAAGTCTGGTTGAAAATGGCGGAGCAAAACGCACAAATGGCGATTGCACAACGCCGCCTGCAACAAAGTAGCCAGCAACACCGTATTGATGAACTGGCCAAAATCCTCGGCATGGATTCAGACGGCCTCAACCGCCTTGAATGTTTCGATATCAGCCACACGCAAGGCGAGGCCACTATTGCATCCTGCGTTGTGTACGATGAGCAAAACATCCAGCCTTCGCAATACCGCCGCTACAACATCACGACTGCCAAACCCGGCGACGACTACGCCGCCATGCGCGAAGTCCTAACGCGCCGTTACGGCAAAATGCAGGAAGCAGAAGCCAACGGCGAAAGCGTCAAATGGCCGGATGTCGTGTTAATTGACGGCGGCAAAGGGCAAATCGGCGTAGCCGTATCGGTATGGGAAGAACTCGGGCTGCACATTCCTTTGGTCGGTATCGCCAAAGGCCCCGAGCGCAAAGCCGGTATGGAAGAACTCATACTGCCATTTACCGGCGAAGTCTTTCGCCTGCCGCCCAACAGCCCGGCCTTGCATTTATTGCAAACCGTACGCGATGAATCGCACCGCTTTGCCATCACAGGCCACCGAAAAAAACGCGACAAAGCACGCGTTACTTCCTCACTCAGCGAAATCCCCGGTATCGGCAGCAAACGCCGCCAAGCATTGCTTACTCGATTCGGCGGTCTGCGCGGTGTGATTGCGGCCAGCCGCGAGGACTTGGAAAAAGTGGAAGGCATCAGTAAAGCATTAGCGGAAACCATTTATGAGCATCTGCACTGATTGGCTTGAAGAGCAAAAAGGAACAATATGAAACCTGTCATCATCAAAAATATCGAGATCGGCAAAGGTCTACCTAAAATTGCCGTGCCGCTGGTGGCTGCTAATACGCAGGAATTGGCGCAGGCTTTGCGCGTATTGAAAGAGACGGCTTTTGACATCATTGAATTTCGTGCGGATTTTTTTCAAGAAGCGCTTGATGCCGATTTTATTGCCGAGCAATTAAGCATTGTTCGACAGGCTTTTCCTGACAAGCCCTTGCTGTTTACGTTTAGAAGGGCGCAAGAGGGCGGCAATACGCCTTGTTCGGAAGACTATTATTTTGAATTATTGGAAAAAATCATCCGTTCCAAACAAGCCGATATTATCGACATCGAGCTTTTTGCCGAGGAGGGCGGCGTCAAACAAACCATCGCTTTGACGCATAAATATCAAGCTGCCGCCTTGCTTTGCAATCACGATTTTCAAGCCACGCCGTCTTTGGCAGACATTACAGGCCGTCTGAAAACAATGGCCGAGTGGGGCGCGGATATCTGCAAAATTGCCGTCATGCCGCAATCGCCGCAAGATGTGTTGACCCTGTTGCAGGCAACATATGATGTTTCACAAATTATCGACCGCCCGATTATTACTATGTCCATGGGTAAAACCGGAGCTGTCAGCCGCTTGGCCGGTTCGACTTTCGGCTCAGCCGTCACCTTTGGCGCGGCACAAAAAACGTCGGCACCCGGCCAAATTGATGCTAATGAATTGAGGAAAATCTTGGCAATTTTGGGATAGTTTAATTATTAATATTCAAGGCCGTCTGAAAAATATTTTTCAGACGGCCTGATTTTTTTAAATTTTTTTCTTTTAATTTTGAATAAAACCTGTAACAATGAGTTTCCTATTTCTAATAACTAGAGGAGAAATAAAATGACTACTACTAAAGAAAACCTGGCGAACCCTGGTCCTGTCGGCTTGTGCGGCTTTGCATTGACAACTTGGTTGCTCAGTCTGATTAACGGCGGCTTTTTTACTGCTCAAGAGGGTGTCGGCTTAGTTTTGGGCATGGCTCTCGCCTTTGGTGGTATCGCCCAAGTTATTGCCGGTATGTTTGAGTTCAAGAAAGGCAATACGTTTGGCTTTACCGCTTTTATCAGCTATGGCGCCTTCTGGTGGACATGGGCTTTGTTTACCATCTTTTTTAAAGGTGAAACAGCCCCGGCATTTATCGGTTGGTATCTCTGCGTATGGGGTATGTTTTCGCTGATGATGTTTGTGGCCACCTTGACCAAGCCTAAAGTATTGAGCGGTATTTTCTTTTTCTTGACACTGACGTTCTTTGCTTTGGGTATTGGCGATGGCATGGAAAATCATAGCATCGTCCATATCGGCGGTTGCTTAGGCTTGGTAACTGCACTTGGTGCGTTCTACTTGGCAGCGGCAGAGGTCATCAACGAATCTTTCGGCCGTACTGTTTTGCCAGTTGGTGAGCGTAAATAAGCTTAACCATACAAAATGCCGTCTGAACGGTGGAAATGAAATCAAAGATTTCGACCGCAATGTTCAGACGGCATTTTTTATTTGTCTTCAAATAAATCGACATCAAATAAATCCGGCTCTTTGATGCGCTCCCGACAATCGAGTTTGATGTCTTCAGTAACTCGGCAGCAGCACGGCAAAATTTCTCCGGGCGCGACAAAAGCGAGCGGAAAATTATCATAAGAGACTTTCCCATCCAAGATTTTAACCCGACATGAACCGCAATAACCGCTGCGACATTGGTATTCAACTTCGTGTCCGGTGCGCTCCAAGCCCTCCAATAAGGTTTCGCCTTGTTGGAGTTGGAAGGTTTTGTCGTGTGTGCTAATGAGTGCCATGTGATTAATTTGGATTGGAAAGGCCGTCTGAAACGGTGTAAAGACGAAATCAAAGATTTCTGCCACACCGTTCAGACGGCCTTAATCATAAAACCGAATGTTCGATTACAGCTCGAAATCGCCCAAATCGTCGGCATTGACTTCCGAATCAATCTGACCAATCAGGTAAGAGGAAATTTCCACTTCCTGCGGCGCAACCTGTACATTGTCAGAAGACAGCCATGCGTTAATCCAAGGAATCGGGTTTTGGGTCGCACCCTCAAATCCGGCTGGAAGGCCAACCGCCTGCATACGCAGATTGGTAATGTATTCAACGTATTGAGCCAGAATTTCCTTGTTCAGACCAATCATCGAACCGTCTTTAAACAGATAGGCCGCCCATTCTTTTTCCTGCTCGGCTGCTTTTTTGAAGAGGTTGAAGCATTCGTCCTGCAATTCATTCGCAATTTCAGCCATTTCAGGATCATCGGCACCAGCGCGCATCAGGTTGAGCATATGCTGGGTGCTGGTCAGGTGCAGGGCTTCGTCACGGGCAATCAGTTTGATGATTTTAGCGTTGCCTTCCATCAATTCGCGCTCAGCAAAGGCAAATGAGCAGGCGAATGAAACGTAGAAGCGGATGGCTTCCAACACGTTGACGCACATCAGGCAGAGATAGAGCTTTTTCTTCAACTCACGCAAAGATACGGTAACAAGTTTGCCGCCGATATTGTGCGAACCTTCGCCCAACAGATTGTAATATTGGGTGTATTCAATCAAATCATCGTAATAGCAGGCAATGTCTTCCGCACGGGCGATGATGTATTTGTTTTGCACAATATCATCAAACACGACTGACGGATCATTCACGATATTGCGGATGATGTGGGTATAGCTGCGCGAGTGGATGGTTTCGCTGAAGCTCCACGTTTCAATCCACGTTTCCAGCTCGGGAATCGATACTAAAGGTAAGAACGCAACATTCGGGCTGCGGCCTTGGATCGAATCGAGCAGGGTTTGGTATTTCAGATTGCTGATGAAAATATGTTTTTCGTGTTCAGGCAGATTGGCGTAGTCAATACGGTCGCGCGACACGTCGATTTCTTCCGGCCGCCAGAAAAACGACAGTTGCTTTTCAATCAGTTTCTCAAATACTTCGTATTTCTGCTGGTCATAACGAGCGACATTTACCGGCTGACCAAAAAACATCGGCTCTTTCAACGCGTCGTTTTTGGTCTTGGAAAAGGTGCTGTATGACATAGTTAGGTGTTCGCAGGACATAACGTCTCTCTTTTTAAAAATTAGTCGACTTTTCTATTAATTTTTAATTCACCATATGAAACATGTTGAATTTTATCAATAAATCGCCATGCTAAAATAGCGAAGACTGAAAGAACACTAATAAATATATAAAGTTTATATTCAGCTAAGAATAACCCAATGGTATCCATACTTTTCCTTTTCTGGAAAATAACAACTTAGCTTCATATAGTAGTAGGTACTAATTTAAGAAAATCCTTAAAGCCTTCTACTATCTAGAAGCCTTGGATATATTTCAAAAATCAACCTGTTTTAAATCTTACAAGCCCCTCCAGCGCAGCCATCATCTTGGATATCGGCTTGCGTATCGTCCGCACCATCGCGGGTGTTATGGTAGTACAGGGTTTTGACGCCGTATTTATAGGCGGTCAGCAGGTCTTTCAGCATTTGTTTCATGGAAACTTTGCTGCCTTCAAATTTGTTCGGGTCGTAGGCGGTATTGGCAGAAATCGATTGATCGACGAATTTTTGCATTACGCCAACGAGTTTTAGGTAGCCTTCGTTGCCGGGAAGCTGCCACAGGGTTTCGTAGGCATCTTTTAGGGTTTCAAATTCCGGTACGACTTGTTTCAAAATACCGTCTTTTGATGCTTTAACGCTGACCAGGCCGCGTGGAGGCTCAATGCCGTTGGTGGCGTTGGCAATTTGCGAGCTGGTTTCAGACGGCATGAGTGCGGTCAGGGTAGAGTTGCGCAGGCCGTATTTGACGATGTCGGCGCGCAGGCTTTCCCAGTCGTAGTGCAAAGGCTCGTTGCACACGGCATCCAAGTCTTTTTTGTAGGTGTCGATAGGCAGTTTGCCTTGCGAATAAACGGTTTGGTTGAACAGCGGGCATGCGCCGTATTCTTTGGCAAGGTTTACCGATGCTTTGAGCAGGTAATACTGCATGGCTTCAAAGGTGCGGTGGGTTAGGCCGAGGGCGGAGTCGTCGCTGTAACGTACGCCGTTTTTCGCCAGATAGTAGGCGTAGTTGATGACGCCGATGCCGAGTGTGCGGCGGTTCATGGTTGCGGTGCGTGCTGCTGCAACCGGATAGTCTTGATAATCCAACAGGGCATCAAGTGCGCGTACGGTCAAATCGGCAAGCTCTTCCAGTTCGTCCAAGTTGTTCAACGCGCCCAAGTTGAAGGCGGACAGGGTACACAAAGCAATTTCGCCGTTCGGATCGTTGATGTTGTCCAAAGGTTTGGTCGGCAGGGCGATTTCCATGCACAAGTTGGACTGATGAACAGGCGCAACGCGTGGATCAAACGGGCTGTGCGTGTTGCAGTGGTCAACGTTTTGAATATAGATACGACCGGTACCGGCGCGCTCCTGCATCAGGGTGGAGAACAATTCTGTTGCCGGCAAAGTACGTTTGCGGATGTTTGGGTCTTGCTCGTATTGAGTGTAGAGGCGCTCGAATTCGTCTTGATCGGCGAAGAAGGCATCATACAAACCTGGAACTTCATTTGGCGAGAACAGGGTAATATTGCCGCCTTTAATCAAGCGGGTGTACAGCAGACGGTTGATTTGTACGCCGTAGTCCAGTTGGCGGATACGGTTGTCTTCTACGCCGCGGTTGTTTTTCAATACCAACAGGCTTTCGGCTTCGATGTGCCACAATGGGTAGAACAAGGTTGCAGCGCCGCCGCGTACGCCGCCTTGCGAGCAGGACTTAACCGCCGCTTGGAACATTTTGAAGAATGGGATACAGCCGGTGTGTTGCGCTTCGCCGCCGCGGATTTCACTGCCCAAACCACGAATACGGCCGGCGTTGATGCCGATGCCTGCTCGTTGGGAAACGTATTTTACAATCGCGCTGGTGGTGGCGTTGATGGAGTCGAGGCTGTCGTCGCATTCAATCAACACGCAGCTTGAGAATTGACGGGTAGGCGTACGCACGCCGCTCATGATAGGCGTAGGCAGCGATACTTTGAATGTGGAAACGGCGTCGTAAAAGCGTTTGACGTAATCCAAACGGGTCTCTTTCGGATATTTGCTGAAGAGACACATGGCCACCAAAATGTATAAAAACTGCGGCGTTTCATAAATTTGGCGGGTAACGCGGTTTTGAACCAGATATTTGCCTTCCAGCTGTTTTACGGCAGCATAAGAGAAGGTCATATCGCGGCTGTGGTCGATATAGGCATTCAGCTCGTCGAATTCTTCGCGGCTGTAATCTGCGATGATGTGGCGGTCGTATTTGCCTGCTTCTGTCAGTTTTTTAACGTGATCGTAGAGGTGAGGCGGTTCGAATTCGCCATAAGCGATTTTACGCAGATGGAAAATGGCGAGGCGGGCGGCCAGATATTGATAATCGGGCGTATCTTGTGAGATCAGGTCGGCCGCGGCCTTGATGATGGTCTCATGGATGTCGTCGGTACGGATACCGTTGTAAAACTGAATATGTGATTTGAGCTCGACTTGCGATACGGAGACGTTTTGTAAGCCTTCCGCCGCCCAAGTAACAACGCGATGGATTTTGTCTAAATCGATATTTTCCAAGCGTCCGTCGCGTTTGGTTACTTTAATATTCGTTGCTGCATTCATTATTCAGTCTTCCCATTAAAAAAACACAAGATACGGTATGTGATTGCTTTGAACGGCACAATATAATGTATTTTTCTTTGTTTAACTAGACTTGACAATGCGCTTTTTTCGGGGGCTGATTAAGGAGGGGGAAGGCTCGGACTAGGTTTCATGTGGCTTTGTGGCGATTTGGCATTATTTTGTATTTGCATCACATTTGGTCAGACATTGGCTAGAGGCTTATGAAATAAAGAAATTTATATTCGGCTTCTGTCTAAATAGAAGGTGTGTTAAATTTTGCAAAGCAAGAAGGATAATGTCGTAATTGATGACAATCGCCTGTCATGCAACACATCAGGCAGTTTGTTGATGTATCAGGCGAGGCATATAATGGGATGACTATCCAACCTGAATTGGGAGCGAATCATGTTGATACTTAAAACTTTAGATTCTGCACTGGCAGTGGTTGCTGTATTGAGCTTGGGTACTTATTCTGCCGAAGCGGCGGCCAAACCGCATGGTCATCATGTGAGCAAACACCAGCAGGTGAAGAAAAACAAATTGCATCCTGCTTGTAAGAGATACCTTGAGCGCCGTGCCGCTTGGTATCGTTACAAAGGCAATAAGGCCGAGTTGAGAGAAAACCGAAAAGCGGCAAAAGCGTTCCACGGTTTGCCTTATGCCGAGCAAAAAATTCAATGCCAAGCTGCTTATCAGGCATTTGATGATTTTGATCACGGCAAATTCCGCCGCCGTTAATCGTCTGATTTGATCAAAGGCCGTCTGAATGTTTCAGACGGCCTTTGATATTTATTTCTCAACAATGATTTTGCTTTCGGCTTGAGGCTCGTATTGGGTAGATTCATCACCGTAATACAATACGCCCAGCTTGATGGGTATGCGGCCTTGCGATTTGCGGTGGGCATTGGAATCGCGCAGGGAGTAGGCGCAACCGCAATATTCTTGTTGGTAGAAATGCTCGCGCTTGCTGATTTCAATCATGCGTGCGCTGCCGCCGCCTTTGCGCCAGTTGAAATCCCAATAAACCAAGTCGTCATACGGCTCGGCGGCGCGATGGCCGCAGCCGTTGATCTGTTTCATGTCTTTCCAGCGTGAAATGCCCAGTGAGCTGGTGAAAACATGAAAGCCGTTTTCATGGGCGTATTGAGCCGCTTTTTCAAAACGCATGTCGAAACACATGGTGCAGCGGATACCGCGTTCGGGTTCAAATTCCATGCCTTTGGCTTTGGCGAACCATTCTTTACGGTCGTTTTCGTAGTCGTCGTCTTTATCGACAAAGGGGATGCCGAATTTGTCCGCAAAGCGCATATTTTCTTCTTTACGCAACATATATTCTTTGTGCGGATGAATATTTGGGTTGTAAAAATAAATAGTGTAGTCGATGCCGCTGGCAAGCATGGCTTCCATCACTTCGCCGGAACATGGGGCGCAGCAGGAATGCAGCAGGACTTTCTTATGGCCGCCGGGCGGAACGAGGATGGGGCGGTCAATATCGGTAACGATGGGAGTGTTTAATTCGGTCATGGTTGGATTCTATTTATTGTTAAGTGTTTCAGACGGCCTTGGATATCGAGGCCGTCTGAAATATAAGATGAAGCGTATATTTTAACAGAGCTGCACTTTATGGAACAGTTTGCTACTGCTTTTTCTTTTCGTTCAATGGCTTGAACTCTTGCGCATCAGGAGGCGGGGCTGCGAAGATGGTGTCTGGATTGGGGTGTGCCGCAAATTCTGCCAGTAGGTTGCGATAGTCCAGCGACTGCTTCATCAGTTCTGCGGCGGCGGTGCGCAGGTTGTCCACGTCTTCCGGTGGCAGATAGAAACTGGTCGGGATATTCAATACCTTGTCCCTCAGCCGGGATGGCGGAAGGTCTTTGAGATTGAGGCTGACAAAAGAGAAATAGATATTGTCATTCTGCTTGTCTTTGTTCCATTGATCGACAAAAGCCCTGAAGCGGCGCAAAGACTCTTGCGAATGTTGGTCAATCGGGATATTCACGATGGCGGAAACGACATCGCGTAAGCCGGGTACGGCCGCTTTTTTATCCAAATCGCTGCTGACTTCGTTTTGGGCATTGACGTTGATGACGACAATATGGCGGATTTTGTTTTGTTTGATTTTATGCGTCAGAATTTTTTCCGGATACATTTCCGTCATATCCAAAAGGCTGCGCATGCCCAGATTGTCGGTCAGGCCGCCGTCTATCAGGTGGATGTAGGGGCGGTTTTTGCTGTTGCTGTATTTTTGGAAACGCTCAAAAAATTCTTTTCGGGTTTGCAGCTGTCTTTTACCGGCTTCGCTGTCGGAGACAAGTTGCAGCGGCGGCGTGTATTGGCAATGGCCGCCGTTGTTATTGAGCGTAATCGGTGCGAACACCATAGGCACGGAGCTTGAAGCGGCAACGGCGCGGGCAAGTCGCAAGTCGCCCAAGTCGATACACATCGGGTCGAAATATTCCTGTGTGAAATTGAAACGCTCGCCTATGCCCATATCGGTGGCGGAAATGATGGCAAACGGGCCTTTGGCATTTTTTTCCAAATCGCGGAAAGTGGTTTTACCGAAAAGGTAGTTTTCAAACTGCTCCTGCAACAGATCGCCGCGTCCGTATTCAGGCGAGGCCAGTCGGGGCAGATTGGACATGGAAAATGCTTGTTTGACGACTTGGCGTTGGAAGTTTTGGTGTAGGAAACGTTTATAAAACAAAGGAATGGTTTCTTCGCCCTTGAGTGCAAAATAAGCTGCCAAAACCGATCCGCCGGATACGCCGACCACGACATCGACATTCGACATCAAAGACTGTTTTTTGCCGCCGATGGTAATCTGTTGCTTATGAAGCTGCTCCAACACGCCATAACCCAAAGCCGCCGCACGCGTACCGCCGCCGGAGAACATCAACACAATAAGCGTATCGTCTTCGTCGTTGCGCTGAAGCCGGCTGGTTTCAAAAGCGGTAGCCGCGTTTCAGGTCGACCGTATCAATACCGGCGACAGGCTGATATTTCACCAGCGAGCAGGCGGATAATAGGGCTGCGGAGAGCAGGGAAATGACAGATTTAAAAGGGAATTTCGGCATAAACACAGGAAAGTCGGTTGTTCATTCAAAACGGATTATAAAGGTTTTCAGACGGCCTTTATAGAAGGCGAATTTTCAGACGGCCTTTTTGCGTCGATTTTCCGTTATAATCGACACAATCTTTATCTTTCCAAACCCTTATGGCGCAACCAAACCGCATCAACCACGAACCTATCTTTCTGCTTGCTTCCGCCCCTTGGCGCGAGAGCAGCTTGTGGGTGGAGGCTTTCAGCCGCCGTTATGGGCGGGTGGCTTTGTTGGCCAGAAGCGCGCGCAAACGGCAGAGTGAATTGCGCGGCGTGTTGGTGCCGTTTGTGCCGGTGAGCGCATCTTGGTATGGTTCGCAAGAGTTGAAGACCCTGCATCGCGCCGAATGGATAGGCGGGTGGCCGCAACCGCAGGGCAGGGCTTTGTTCAGCGGATTGTATGTGAACGAGTTGATGCTGAAGTTGACCGTCCGCGAAGACCCGTTGCCCGAGCTTTACGATGTTTTGGCGGAAACCATGAAAACCATCTGTTGCGAGGCCAACCACATTGCCGCTTTGCGCCGTTTTGAATGGTCTCTGTTGACACGCTTGGGCTTTGCCCCCGATTTGTTTCATGACGGCAACGGCAATGAAATTAACGGCGAAGAAACTTATTGGCTCACGCCTGAAGAAGCTGTGGTTCCCCTGGCCGAGGCCGACCGTTTCCATGCGCTTAATAAGGGCGTTGCCGTATTGGGCGCGACTTTAATCGATTTGAGGGAAGGCAGTTTCGTTCATCAGGAAAGCCTCGGTCAGGCTTTGAAAGTAACGCGGCTTTTGATTGACAACCTTCTACCCGAGGGCATCAAGTCTCGGCAGGTTTTGCAGCAGTTGCAGCAGTTTGGTTTGGGCAGTTGAATTTTTTCAGACGGCCTTTGATAGGTAAAGGCTCAGGCCGTCTGAAACCTTAAAGAAAGGACATTATTGTGTTGTTAGGCGTAAACATCGACCATATTGCCACCGTCCGCAATGCGCGCGGTACGATTTATCCCAGCCCTGTCGAAGCGGCGCTGATTGCGGAAACCCACGGCGCAGATTTGATTACCATGCACTTGCGTGAAGACCGCCGCCATATTAAAGATGCGGACGTGTTTGCCGTTAAAAACGCCATCCGTACGCGCCTGAATTTGGAAATGGCGCTGACGGAAGAAATGCTGGAAAATGCGCTCAACGTCATGCCGGAAGACGTGTGCCTTGTGCCTGAAAAACGTCAAGAAGTGACCACTGAAGGCGGTTTGGATGTATTGGCGCAACAGGATAAAGTGGCAGAGTTTACTAAAATCCTGACCGACGCAGGCATCCGCGTGTCCTTGTTTATCGATGCCGACAATGCGCAAATCCAAGCCGCTTATGATGTCGGTGCGCCCGTTATCGAGTTGCACACCGGTGCATATGCCGATGCGCACAGCCACGCCGAGCAAATGAAACAATTCGAGCGCATTCAAAACGGCGCGCATTACGCCAGCGATTTGGGTTTGGTCGTCAACGCCGGACACGGCCTGACCATTCACAACGTTACGCCGATTGCTCAAATTCTCGCCATCCGCGAGTTGAACATCGGCCATTCGCTGATTTCCCAAGCACTCTTCCTCGGCCTGCCTGAAGCTGTCCGCCAAATGAAGGAAGTCATGTTCAGAGCCAGAATGCTGCCTTAACGGCATCAGTATCAGCTATACCGGCTAAGTCGATTTGCTTTGGCCGGTATCCACACTTTCAGACGGCCTGACTATTTAAACAAGGAGCAGACCCATGATTTACGGAATAGGTACAGACATTGTTTCCCTCAAACGCATTATCCGCCTAAACAAAAAATTCGGACTGGCATTTGCGCAACGCATTCTCAGTCCGGAAGAGCTGTTGGAGTTTCCACAGGCAGGCAAGCCGGTCAACTATCTTGCCAAACGCTTTGCCGCCAAGGAGGCTTTTGCCAAAGCCGTCGGGACGGGCATACGTGGCGTGGTGTCTTTCCGCAATATCGGTGTCGGGCATGACGCATTGGGCAAGCCTGAATTGTTTTTTGCACCGGTTTTGAGCAAATGGCTGGAAGAACAGGGTATCCGAAGTTGCCATCTCAGTATGAGCGATGAAGAGGATACCGTCATGGCTTTTGTCATTGCGGAAAAATAAGGCTGGATTTAGGTATTCTGAAAGATAGAATCCTTTTCAGACGGCCTGAAGGGTTAGGTATTTGTTGAAGGTCGGGCGTATGGGCCCGACATCGTTTTTTTACGCATAAATCGGCAGGTGTCGCCGCCTGCCGCATATTAAGAATAATCTCATGATGACTGAAGACACACGTCCATTGGTGCAAGTGGTTGCCGGAATTTTGCTCGACCAAAACGGCCGCTACCTGCTCAGTTCGCGCCCAGAGAGCAAACCGTATGCCGGTTATTGGGAATTTGCCGGCGGCAAGGTTGAGGCAGGCGAAAGCGATTTTCAAGCCTTGCAACGCGAGTTTGAAGAAGAACTCGGCATCCGTATCCTTACCGCTACGCCGTGGCTGACCAAAGTCCACTCCTACGAACACGCACATGTACGCCTGCATTTTTTATGGGTGGAAGCCGACCAATGGACGGGCGAAATCCAATCGAGGGAAGGGCAAAAATGGGCATGGCAGAAGGCAGGGGATTTTACCGTTGCGCCGATGTTGCCTGCCAATAGCGCATTGTTACGCTCCCTATCCATTCCGCGCCAACTTCAAGGCCGTCTGAAAAGCGGCTTGAGCGGTCAAAACAGCATGGGCGAATATCATGTTGCGCCATATGAATTGGCTCATCAAACCGCCTCTGCCGTATTGCTGGATTTTGCCGATTGGCAACAAGGCAAGCCGATAGAAGCGCCCAGCGTATGGCCAATCATTGAAAACGCCGAACAATGGCAGCAGGCGAAAAATGCCGATGCTGTCGTATGGAAAGTAGCGAATGAAGCGGCCGCCAAGCAAGTTGTCGATATTTTGGCGCAAGGCGTGGCTATGCCGCTGATTGTGGCAGCTCCGGAAAGCATGGTTTCCATTTATCGCGAACAGTGGCAGAGCATGGGTGTGCATGCCGTTTTGACCGATAATGACATTGAGGCCGTCTGAAATGAGTAAAAATCAAAAACTGCTGATTGCCGCTGTTTTACTGATTGTGTTTGCGGCGGCCAAACTGCTGCTTTTGGATTGGTGGCAGAAGCAACAGTCAAAAGCTAATGTAGTCGAATGTAGTCTAACACAAGGCTGCGTCCTGCCTGACGGTTCAAAAGTGCGTGCGACCTCTATCAATACACACGAGCCGTTTGATATTGTGGTGGAGAATGTGCCGAAGAATACGGGTGCGGTCAGTATCAGTTTCAGTATGAAAAACATGGACATGGGCTTCAACCACTATAACCTGACGCAACAATCGCCGCAAAGTTGGCAGGCTGCGCAAATCCGCTTGCCATTTTGCGTCGAAGGCCGCCATGATTACACTGCCGACATTACCATTGGCAAACAGACTTTTCAGACGGCATTTAGTGCAGAGTAGTCATCATGCAAAGGCCGTCTGAAAATTTAAAGGCAAAAATTTTAATTTTTTCAGAAGGCATATTTAAAAGTTCTTTATAAATGAATCAATTATAAATTATTTTTAGACAGATTGTTTACAATTATTCTGACTATCAGCCAAAAGTACAAAACGGACAGAAGCTAGGCCACACAAGGATTTGATGTGGTGCAGCCTGTCCGTTTTTTACATTTGTTGCAAAAAAATCGTTTATTAATAACTGAATTTTTTATAATTTTTTTGAAAAAAGTGTTTGACAAGACCGGTTTTATTTTTTAAATTTGTTTCCATAAATAAAAACTACATCGCACTACAAAGGAACATCATCATGAATCTGTATCAAACCACTCTCTCTTGTTATAGATTTTCTCCCATCTCTGCCGCTCCCGTCGTCGCCAGCTTATTGCCAGTCGCGGCGGTCTGAAGGCTCTCAACCCGAATCCAGTTTCCGCATTCCTACAAACGTTTCGGGTTTTAAAATATCTGTATCCCCCAACAGCATTCATATACTGATTAATAAAAATTAAAAAACGTATACCTTCGCTTCAGCCTTATTGTATGTATTGTATTTGATAACTATTTGTATTTATTAATTTTAAATTTTTTAGATGGTTAATGATTGAAATTTTACAGGCCGTCTAAAAACAGTTTTTAGAACGATTGTTTCTTTTTAAACGGTTTGTTTCAAGTTGTGAAAAAACCGAGCCGTCCGATTAATACTGATGAAAAAAGTCTATAAAGGAGAAATATGATGAGTCAACACTCTGCCGGAGCGCGTTTCCGTCAAGCTGTGAAAGAATCGAATCCTCTTGCTGTAGTTGGTTGCGTCAATGCTTACTTTGCACGATTGGCCACCCAAAGCGGTTTCAAAGCCATCTACCTGTCTGGCGGCGGCGTTGCAGCTTGCTCTTGCGGTATCCCTGATTTGGGCATTACCACAATGGAAGATGTGCTGATTGACGCACGACGCATTACGGACAACGTGGATACGCCTTTGCTGGTGGACATCGATGTGGGTTGGGGTGGTGCATTCAATATTGCCCGTACCATTCGCAACTTTGAACGCGCTGGTGTTGCAGCGGTTCACATCGAAGATCAGGTAGCGCAGAAACGCTGCGGCCACCGTCCGAACAAAGCCATTGTATCTAAAGATGAAATGGTCGACCGTATCAAAGCTGCCGTCGATGCCCGCGTTGATGAGAACTTTGTGATTATGGCGCGTACCGATGCGCTGGCGGTAGAAGGTTTGGATGCCGCTATCGAACGAGCTCAGGCTTGTGTCGAAGCCGGTGCGGACATGATTTTCCCTGAAGCCATGACCGATTTGAAAATGTACCGCCAATTTGCAGATGCAGTGAAAGTACCTGTATTGGCCAACATTACTGAGTTTGGTTCCACTCCGCTTTATACCCAAAGCGAGCTGGCTGAAAACGGCGTGTCACTGGTGCTGTATCCGCTGTCATCGTTCCGCGCAGCAAGCAAAGCCGCTCTGAATGTTTATGAAGCGATTATGCGTGATGGCACTCAGGCCGCAGTGGTTGACACTATGCAAACCCGTGCCGAGCTGTACGAGCATCTGAATTATCATGCCTTCGAGCAAAAACTGGATAAATTGTTTCAAAAATAAGTAACTGCTTTCAGACGGCCTTTCAACAAATCCGCATCGGCCGTCTGAAAAATAAAACCCATAAAAATACAAAGGAGAAATACCATGACTGAAACTACTCAAACCCCGACTTTCAAACCTAAAAAATCCGTTGCGCTTTCTGGAGTTGCGGCCGGTAATACCGAATTGTGTACCGTTGGCCGTACCGGCAACGATTTGAGCTATCGCGGTTACGATATCTTGGATTTGGCACAAAAATGCGAGTTTGAAGAAGTCGCCCACCTGCTGATTCACGGTCATCTGCCCAACAAATTCGAGCTGGCCGCTTATAAAGCCAAGCTCAAATCCATGCGCGGCCTGCCTATCCGTGTGATCAAAGTTTTGGAAAGCCTGCCTGCACATACCCATCCGATGGACGTGATGCGTACCGGCGTATCCATGCTGGGCTGCGTTCATCCTGAACGTGAAAGCCATCCGGAAAGTGAAGCGCGCGATATCGCCGACAAACTGATCGCCAGCCTCGGCAGCATCCTGCTGTACTGGTATCAATATTCGCACAACGGTAAACGCATTGAAGTTGAAAGCGACGAAGAGACCATCGGCGGTCATTTCCTGCACCTGTTGCACGGCAAACGCCCAAGCGAATCACACATCAAAGCCATGCACGTTTCACTGATTCTGTATGCAGAACACGAGTTCAACGCTTCTACCTTTACCGCCCGCGTGATTGCCGGTACAGGTTCTGATATGTACTCCAGCATTACCGGTGCAATCGGCGCGTTGAAAGGTCCGAAACACGGCGGTGCGAACGAGGTGGCTTACGATATTCAAAAACGCTACCGCAATGCCGACGAAGCCGAAGCAGACATCCGCGAACGCATCGGCCGCAAAGAAATCGTGATCGGTTTCGGTCATCCGGTGTACACCATTTCCGACCCTCGCAACGTTGTCATTAAAGAAGTGGCACGCGGTTTGAGCAAAGAAACCGGCGATATGCGCCTCTTTGACATTGCCGAACGCTTGGAGAGCGTGATGTGGGAAGAGAAAAAAATGTTCCCGAATCTGGACTGGTTCTCCGCCGTTTCCTACCAAAAATTGGGCGTACCGACCGCTATGTTCACACCGCTGTTCGTAATTTCCCGTACAACCGGTTGGAGCGCACACGTTCTCGAGCAACGCAAAGACGGCAAAATCATCCGTCCGAGCGCAAACTACACAGGCCCTGAAGATTTGGCATTCGTGGAGATTGAAAACCGCTAATACGCGTAACAGCAGGGTGGGCCGCCTGCCCGCCCCATCTCGAAATGTCGTTTGAAAACAATGAATAAATGATGTTTTCGTTTTTCGACGGCCTAGTGCAGTATGCGAGAGAGAGAGCCGGCCGTTTGGAAAACATGCTGCTCTGCTGTCGTCATTCCCATACAGGCAGAAATTCAAAAGTTGAAATGTTCTGCCGTAAAGAGTGCTGAAAGATTTAAGTTTGGATTTCCGTCTATACGGGAATGATGGTAGCGGAGCAGCAATTTTTTTCATACCGCGAATAGATTTCAGACAACAAGCAATAAAACAGAATTTATGGTTTCAGACGGCCTTAAGGTCCGAATCAACAGGCCGTCTGAAACCCAAAACCAAAAAAATAATAGATTTAGGAGAACCGACATGACTGCCAACCAACGCTACCGCAAAGCTTTGCCCGGTACGGATTTGGAATATTACGACGCGCGTCAGGCGTGTGAAGACATCAAACCAGGCTCTTACGACAAGCTGCCTTATACAAGCCGTATCTTGGCTGAGAACTTGGTCAACCGCGCAGATAAAGTCGACCTGCCTACGCTGCAAAGCTGGTTGGGCCAGCTGATTGAGGGAAAACAGGAAATCGACTTCCCTTGGTATCCGGCGCGCGTGGTGTGTCACGATATTCTGGGTCAGACAGCGTTGGTGGATTTGGCAGGCCTGCGCGATGCGATTGCCGAAAAAGGCGGCGATCCTTCCAAAGTGAATCCTGTGGTGCAAACCCAGCTCATCGTCGACCACTCTTTGGCCGTTGAATGCGGCGGTTACGATCCTGATGCCTTCCGCAAAAACCGCGAAATCGAAGACAGACGTAACGAAGACCGTTTCCACTTCATCAACTGGACAAAAACCGCATTTGAAAATGTGGATGTGATTCCGGCGGGCAACGGCATTATGCACCAAATCAACTTGGAAAAAATGTCGCCGGTTGTCCAAGTTAAAAACGGCGTAGCTTTCCCTGACACCTGCGTCGGTACTGACTCACATACGCCGCACGTCGATTCACTGGGCGTGATTTCCGTAGGCGTGGGCGGTTTGGAAGCCGAAACCGTGATGTTGGGTCGTGCCTCCATGATGCGTCTGCCTGATATTGTCGGCGTTGAGCTGACAGGCAAACGCCAGCCGGGCATTACTGCCACCGACATCGTGTTGGCACTGACCGAATTTTTGCGTAAAGAGCGCGTGGTTGGCGCATTTGTCGAATTTTTCGGTGAGGGCGTAAGAAGCCTGTCTATCGGCGACCGTGCCACCATTTCCAATATGACCCCTGAGTTCGGCGCGACTGCTGCGATGTTCGCTATTGATGAGCAAACCATTGATTATTTGAAACTGACCGGTCGCGACGATGCGCAAGTGAAATTAGTGGAAACCTACGCCAAAACCGCAGGCTTGTGGGCAGATGCCTTGAAAAACGCCGTTTATCCGCGCGTATTGAAATTTGATTTGAGCAGCGTAACGCGCAACATGGCAGGTCCAAGTAACCCGCATGCCCGTTTTGCGACCGCCGATTTAGCCAGCAAAGGCTTGGCAAAACCTTACGAAGAGCCTTCAGACGGCCAAATGCCTGACGGTGCAGTGATTATTGCCGCGATTACTTCGTGTACCAATACTTCCAATCCGCGCAACGTTGTCGCCGCCGCGCTGTTGGCACGCAATGCCAACCGTCTCGGCTTGAAACGCAAACCTTGGGTGAAATCTTCATTTGCCCCGGGTTCAAAAGTAGCCGAAATCTATTTGAAAGAAGCAGGCTTGCTGCCTGAAATGGAAAAACTCGGCTTCGGTATCGTTGCCTTCGCATGTACCACCTGTAACGGCATGAGCGGCGCGCTGGATCCGAAAATCCAGAAAGAAATCATCGACCGCGATTTGTACGCCACCGCCGTATTGTCAGGCAACCGCAACTTCGACGGCCGTATCCATCCGTATGCGAAACAGGCTTTCCTCGCTTCGCCTCCGTTGGTCGTTGCCTACGCGCTGGCAGGCAGCATCCGTTTTGATATTGAAAACGACGTACTCGGCGTTGCAGACGGCCGAGAAATCCGCCTGAAAGATATCTGGCCGACCGATGAAGAAATCGATGCCATCGTTGCCGAATATGTGAAACCGCAACAATTCCGCGACGTTTATATCCCGATGTTCGATACCGGCACAGCACAAAAAGCACCAAGCCCGCTGTACGACTGGCGTCCAATGTCCACCTACATCCGCCGCCCACCTTATTGGGAAGGCGCACTGGCAGGGGAACGCACATTAAGAGGTATGCGTCCGCTGGCGATTTTGCCCGACAACATCACCACCGATCACCTTTCGCCATCCAATGCAATTTTGGCCAGCAGTGCCGCAGGCGAATATTTGGCAAAAATGGGTTTGCCTGAAGAAGACTTCAACTCTTACGCAACCCACCGCGGCGACCACTTGACCGCCCAACGCGCAACCTTCGCCAATCCGAAACTGTTTAACGAAATGGTAAGAAACGAAGACGGCAGCGTACGCCAAGGTTCACTGGCACGCGTTGAACCAGAAGGCCAAACCATGCGCATGTGGGAAGCCATCGAAACCTATATGAACCGCAAACAGCCGCTCATCATCATTGCCGGTGCGGACTACGGTCAAGGCTCAAGCCGCGACTGGGCTGCAAAAGGCGTACGCCTCGCCGGCGTGGAAGCGATTGTTGCCGAAGGCTTCGAGCGTATCCACCGCACTAACTTGATCGGTATGGGCGTGTTGCCGCTGCAGTTCAAACCGGGTACCAACCGCCACACCCTGCAACTGGACGGTACGGAAACCTACGACGTTGTCGGCGAACGCACACCGCGCTGCGACCTGACCCTCGTGATTCACCGTAAAAACGGCGAAACCGTCGAAGTTCCGGTTACCTGCCGCCTCGATACCGCAGAAGAAGTATTGGTATATGAAGCCGGTGGCGTGTTGCAACGCTTCGCACAAGACTTCTTAGAAGGAAATGCAGCGTAAGGTAAATCGGGTATCGTCAAAATACCCGGACTACGCTCAAAAAGGTTTTCAGACGGCCTTGAATGTTTGAGAGGCCGTCTGAAAAAACCATACTAGAAATACAAAGGAGAACTCGAAATGCCGCAAATTAAAATTCCAGCCGTTTACTACCGCGGCGGTACATCCAAAGGCATTTTCTTCAAACGCACCGATCTGCCGGCTGCTGCGCAGGAAGCAGGCGAGGCACGCGACAAAATCCTCTTGCGCGTACTCGGCAGCCCCGACCCTTACGGCAAACAGATTGACGGTTTGGGCAACGCCAGTTCGTCCACCAGCAAAGCCGTAATTTTGGACAAATCCGAACGCGCCGATCACGATGTCGATTACTTGTTCGGACAAGTTTCCATCGACAAACCTTTTGTCGATTGGAGCGGTAACTGCGGTAATTTGACCGCCGCCGTGGGCGCATTTGCCATCGAGCAAGGCTTGGTCGATAAATCCAAAATCCCTTCAGACGGCCTGTGTACCGTCAAAATCTGGCAGAAAAACATCGGCAAAACCATTATTGCCCATGTGCCGATGCAAAACGGCGCAGTTTTGGAAACAGGCGATTTTGAGCTTGACGGCGTAACGTTTCCGGCAGCCGAAGTACAAATTGAATTTCTTGATCCGGCCGACGGCGAAGGCAGTATGTTCCCAACCGGCAACTTGGTCGATGAAATTGATGTGCCGAATATAGGCCGTCTGAAAGCCACGCTTATCAATGCCGGCATTCCAACCATTTTCCTGAATGCCGCAGATTTGGGCTACACAGGCAAAGAGTTGCAAGACGACATCAACAACGATGCCGCGGCGCTGGAAAAATTTGAAACCATCCGCGCGTATGGCGCGCTGAAAATGGGCTTGATCAGCGACGTATCCGAAGCCGCCACCCGCGCCCATACTCCGAAAGTCGCTTTTGTCGCCCCTGCGGCCGATTATACCGCTTCAAGCGGCAAAACCGTCAAAGCTGCCGACATCGACTTATTGGTACGCGCGCTGAGCATGGGCAAATTGCACCACGCCATGATGGGCACCGCTTCAGTCGCCATCGCTACCGCTGCCGCCGTGCCTGGTACGCTGGTCAACCTTGCAGCCGGAGGCGGAGCGCGTAAAGAAGTCCGCTTCGGTCATCCGTCAGGCACACTGCGTGTCGGTGCAGCCGCCGAATGTCAGGACGGACAATGGACGGCCACCAAAGCGGTCATGAGCCGTAGTGCACGCGTGATTATGGAAGGACAAGTCCGAGTGCCGGAAGATTGCTTTTAAGTTTTCATACGGCCGCAGCACTAAACAAGGCCGTCTGAAAACCAAATAAGCAGATTTTAGTCAGGTAGCGATACCTGCAATGGAGATTAGGGTTGGGCATGAAGCCTGACTAAACACCAAATCAAAGGCAATCTGAAAAGCTCTCAAATGTTCTTGCTCTTTTCAGGCGGCCTGAAGTCAAAAAAACAATCAAAAATTCAAAGGAGAAACACCATGTCCAACCAACTCATTCTTGTTCTGAACTGCGGCAGCTCTTCACTCAAAGGTGCCGTTATCGACCGTAAAAACGGTAAAGTTCTCTTAAGCTGTCTCGGCGAACGTTTGGGTACGCCCGAAGCAGTCATTACGTTCAGCAAAGACGGCAAAAAATGCCAAACAGCTTTGACCGGCCGTAACGATCATGCCGGTGCAGTAGGTATGCTGTTGAAAGAGCTTGAAAAACACGGCCTACACGACCGCATTAAAGCCATCGGCCACCGCATCGCACACGGCGGCGAAAAATACAGCGAATCTGTTTTGATCGACCAAGCAGTAATGGACGAACTCAATGCCTGCATTCCGCTCGCTCCGCTGCACAATCCTGCTAATATCAACGGCATTTTGGCTGCGCAAGAGCATTTCCCGGGTCTGCCCAATGTCGGCGTGATGGATACTTCGTTCCACCAAACCATGCCGGAGCGTGCCTACACTTATGCCGTTCCGCGCGAATTGCGTAAAAAATACGCTTTCCGCCGCTACGGTTTCCACGGTACCAGTATGCGTTACGTTGCCCCTGAAGCCGCACGGATTTTGGGCAAACCTCTGGAAGACATCCGTATGATTATTGCCCACTTAGGCAACGGCGCATCCATTACCGCCATTAAAAACGGCAAATCCGTTGACACCAGTATGGGCTTCACGCCGATTGAAGGCTTGGTGATGGGTACCCGTTGCGGCGACATCGATCCGGGCGTATACAGCTATCTGACTTCACATGCCGGTTTGGATGTTGCCCAAGTTGATGAAATGTTGAACAAAAAATCAGGATTGCTCGGTATTTCCGAACTCTCCAACGACTGCCGTTCTTTGGAAATCGCGGCGGACGAAGGTCACGAAGGTGCGCGTTTGGCCCTGGAAGTCATGACCTACCGCCTTGCCAAATATATTGCTTCGATGGCTGTGGCTTGCGGCGGCGTAGATGCACTCGTGTTCACCGGCGGTATCGGCGAAAACTCGCGCAACATCCGTGCCAAAACCGTTTCTTATCTTGATTTCTTAGGTCTGCACATCGACACCAAAGCTAATATGGAAAAACGTTACGGCAATTCAGGCATTATCAGTCCGACAGGTTCTTCTCCGGCTGTTTTGGTTGTGCCAACCAATGAAGAACTGATGATTGCCCATGATACGGCGCAGTTGGCAGGCTTTTTGGAAGAAGTAGGCTAGGGCAGTGTAAACAAAAAGTGCGGATTCATCATCCGCACTTTTTAATTACATCTCAATCAAGCCACTTGGGTTTGATGTTCGTCGCCGTTGCGCTCACGAACTACGCCCAAGCGGTAAACGGTTTCGCCTTGTTCACTCAAGAATGCTTGTACCGCATCGGCATCTTCTTTGGCAATGATAACGACCATGCCGATACCGCAGTTGAATGTACGGTACATTTCTTGGGTTTCTACATTGCCTGCTTTTTGCAGCCATTGGAACAGTTTAGGCAATTCCCACGCTTTGGCATCGATTTGTGCGACGGTATTTTCAGGCAAAACACGAGGTACGTTTTCAGTAATGCCGCCGCCGGTAATATGGGCCATGCCTTTAATGGTAAATTTTTCCAAAGCGGCAAGGATAGGTTTCACATACAGGCGAGTAGGGGCGATGATGGCTTCGCGCAAGGTTTTGCCGTTGTCGAATTCCGCGTCCAAATCGGGATTGTCGCGCTCGATGATTTTGCGTACCAAAGAGTAGCCGTTGGAGTGTGCACCGTTGGAAGCCAAGCCCAAAACAACGTCCCCGGACTGAATGCTGCGACCGTTAATCACGCGTTCTTTTTCAACCACGCCGACGGCAAAACCTGCCAAGTCGTATTCGCCTTCGGGATACATGCCCGGCATTTCGGCAGTTTCACCGCCAATCAAAGCGCAACCGGATTCTTCGCAGCCTTGGGCAATGCCTTTAATCACATCAGTTGCGCGGGCAACATCCAGTTTGCCGCAAGCGAAATAGTCCAAGAAGAACAAAGGTTCTGCACCTTGAACCAAAATGTCATTGACGCTCATGGCAACCAAATCGATGCCGACAGTATCGTGTTTGTCCCAGTCGAATGCCAGTTTCAGCTTGGTGCCGACACCGTCCGTACCGGAAACCAATACCGGATTTTTGTATTTTTTGCCGATTTCGACCAAAGCGCCGAAACCGCCCAAATCACCCAACACTTCAGGGCGCATAGTACGCTTGGCAAAGGGTTTGATGTTTTCGACCAGTTGATCGCCTGCGTCGATATCCACGCCTGCGTCACGATAGCTCAAAGAAGTGCTCATTGGATTTCCTTATTCGGGTATGGGTAGATTGTCGGAGCGTATTTTATCTTAAATTGGAGGATTCAGGCTGAATTTTTTGGCATTATTGTCAACAATTTTTATTTTATCTTAATAGCCGTCTCACTTTCAGAGGGCCTTTGTGAATCTGTTATACTGCTTATTTATTTTGAAAACCTTAAGCATCAACTGGGGAACACCTTTTTATGTATCAAAAGAAAACGCGCGGCGCTAAACCGTGGATTATTATGGCTTGCGTCATCGCAGCCTTTATTTGGCTTTTATATGCCTTGGGCGATGTTTTGACGCCGTTTATTGTGGCCGCCGTTTTGGCCTATGTTTTGAATCCCTTGGTCGAGTGGCTTCAATTGAAGCGTATCCGCCGCGCGCCGGCCTCTATGATTATTATGGCACTGGCTTTGCTGATATTGCTGTCGTTGGTGCTGATTATCGTGCCTATGTTGTTGAACCAGTTTAACAATCTGGCCGAACGCCTGCCGCAAATCGTGGGCTTTGTTCAAAACAAACTGCTGCCGTGGCTCAACAGCGTCAGCGGGGATTATATTCAAATTGATCAAGAATCAATCATCGCATGGTTGCAGTCGCATACGGATGAGTTGAGCAATACGCTCAAAGCATGGATTCCTACCTTGATGCGCCAGAGCGGCAACGTAATCAGCGGCGTCAGCAATTTGGTGTTGCTGCCTTTGCTGTTGTATTACTTTTTGTTGGACTGGAAACGTTGGTCTTCCGGAATCAGCAAATTGGTTCCACGCCGTTTTATCGAGACCTACACGCGAATCAGCAGCAATATGGACGAAATCTTGGGCGAATTTCTGCGCGGACAGCTGATGGTGATGATGATTATGGGCTTGGTTTATGGATTGGGCTTGATGCTGGTCGGTTTGGATTCCGGCTTTGCCATCGGTATGATTGCCGGTATTTTGGTATTTATTCCGTATTTGGGTGCATTTACCGGCCTTTTGCTGGCGACAGTTGCCGCGCTTTTGCAATATGGCTCATGGCAGGGCTTATTGATGGTCTGGGCCGTATTCGGTGTCGGACAATTCTTGGAAAGCTTTTTCATTACGCCTAAAATCGTTGGCGACCGCATTGGTTTGTCTCCGTTCTGGGTGATTTTCTCGTTGATGGCTTTCGGACAGCTGATGGGTTTTGTCGGTATGCTTGCCGGCTTGCCGCTTGCCGCCGTGACGCTGGTTATATTGCGTGAAGGTGCATCTGCCTATTTCGGCAGCCATTTCTACAAACATAAATAAATCGATAATATTAAGGCCGTCTGAAATCCAAGTTTCAGACGGCCATTGATAACAAAGGAAGTTTATATGTTAGCCATTATCGGCGGCAGCGGTTTGACCAAACTGCCGGAACTCGAAATTACTGAGCGAAAAATCGTACGCACTCCATACGGCTTAACCAGCAGCCCTATTTTGTTCGGCAGGTTGGGGCGCTTGGATATTGTTTTCCTCGCCCGACACGGCTTCAGCCATACCATCGCGCCGCATGAAATCAACTATCGCGCCAATATCTGGGTGTTGCACTCTTTAGGCGTTGAAAACATTATTGCCATTTCTTCAGTCGTCGGTATCAACCCTGATTTTGAAAACGGCAGTCTGGTGTTGCCGGACGATTTGATTGACTATACCTATGGCCGTAAAGATACTTTTTTTGAAGGCCAAGAATGCCCTGTCGTCCATACCGATTTTTTCAACCCTTATTGCGATGAATTGCGACAGAAGTTATTAAATATCACGAAAGCGCACAATGTGCCAATTTATGACTCCGCCGTTTATGGCTGCCTGCAAGGCCCACGCCGTCCAACCCGCGCAGAAATCGCCCGTTATCGCCGCGATGGCGTAGATGTACTCGGGATGACCGGTATGCCAGAAGCCGTTTTGGCCAGGGAGTTGAAAATGGCTTATGCCCACTTTTGCAGTGTCAGCAGCATTGATTGCTTTGATAGCGGAGTAGGGACTGAGGGCTGTGATGAACAGACTTCTATGGCGATGACGAAAATCCGACAATTATTGAATGGTTTGTAACTAATAATGCCGTCTGAAATAATGTTTTCAGACGGCATTGTTTTATTTAAGAAGCCGTTTCACGCGCCCAATGAGGCAGGGAGGCTTTTTGTTTGCGGAACGAGGCAAGTTTCATACCCTGACATTTTTCAAAAATCAATTCAACCCCGCTTTGCAACTGCAAAATTAAATTGGTATGCGTTTCCGTTTTAATAAAGTCAATATTGCGTTGCACCAAGCGCTGAATGACGGCATAAACATCGAGGCAGCCATTTGCAAAAAACCACGGATTTAACTTTACCCAACGGCCGCCGCTTAATGCAGCATTAGGCTGAAAATCAGCACGAATCTGTGTCAGCCGATTGTCGGAGAAATGCAGTTCGATATCGCCATAAAGCCAAATATTCCAGCCTTTTTGTACCAACAAGCCTTTAGGGACGCAATCAGGCGCAGGAAACATCTGCAAAATAGACTCTGCCGATTGTCCGATTTCCAGATAGTCAAATCGGCCGGTATACAAAAAATCATAAATATCAACGGCAATAGGAAAGTGGTAGCGCATGGTAACAACCATAGAAAAGCAATTAACCAAGCTATCTTAAACTTTAAATATAATGAAATCAATTCTTATTTCTATTTATTTAATATAAGAAAGGCCGTCTGTTATTCAGACGGCCTTGTAGGCTTTGATTTAAATCGGTATTGGTTTAATCAGCCTTTAAATCAGCTACGCATTGCTTATCGCGTGCCTCAAAAGCTTCTGCGCCACCCAAGAGCTTGAGTTGCTCCTCAGGACTGATTTTGCCGAAGTTTCGGATTTGCTCGTCAGAGAGTTTGCTCAAAGGCTGATCCCACATGCAGACACAATAGTCTTGAGCCAATTTCTCGTTTTGCGCATCCAAACCTTTTGCCTTCAAATCAGCTTGCCATTTTTCAGCAAAAGGAATGTTTTTCACGCAAGATTCCACCACATTTTGCTTCATCTGCGGCTTGTTCATCGCGCATTGTGAGAGCAGGGCGGTCAGCGCCAGCAACGATAAAATAATCCATGCCCAAATGCGGATGGTGCGGATTTTTGCCTTGGCTTTTTTTCTGGCTGCCAGTTGCTCTTCAGATGGCCTTTCCGTTTGTTGCTCAGTCATGCAGGCTTTCCATGCGGATCATGGTGATCGGAGCATCCACGCAGCTCAGAGCTTCAATCGCTGCGATAGCGCGTTTGACATTGTGTTCCACTGTGGTGTGAGTCAGAATCACGATTTCAGCAGTACTCTGATTAATCACGCCTTTTTGAATCAAAGCCTCGATAGAGACATTTTCTTTGGCCAAGAGTGCGGCAATTTGACCCAAAGTGCCCGGTTCATCAGTTGCTTGAACACGCAAATAGTAGCTGCTGGTGATTTCATCCATAGGCAGAATATTTTGCGCTTGAACTTGCGAAGGTTGGAATGCCAAGTGAGGGACACGATGGTCAGTCTCAGCTTCAATCAGGCGGGCAATATCAATGATATCGGCAACCACGGCAGAAGCCGTTGGCAATGCACCGGCGCCTGCACCATAATACAAGGTTTCACCAACCATATCGGCATTGACGCGGACAGCATTCATCACGCCGTTAACGTTAGCCAGCAGACGGCTTTCAGGAATCAGAGTAGGGTGTACGCGCAACTCGATGCCTTTGTCGGTTTTACGGGTAATACCCAACAACTTGATACGATAGCCAAGTTCTTCAGCGTATTTGATATCGCGGCTGTCAAGTTTGCTGATGCCTTCCAAATAGCAGGCAGAAAAGTTCATCGGCGTACCGAATGCCAATGCGCTCATAATCGTAATTTTATGGCCGGCATCATGACCTTCGATATCAAAAGTAGGGTCAGCTTCTGCATAGCCCAAAGCCTGAGCTTCTTTTAAGACGTCTGCAAACGCGCTGCCTTTTTCACGCATCTCAGTAAGGATGAAGTTGCTGGTACCATTAATAATACCGGCAATACTGCGGATTTGATTCGCAGCCAAACCTTCACGCAAAGCCTTGATAATAGGGATACCGCCGGCAACAGCAGCTTCAAACTGTACCATGACATTTTTTTCTTCCGCCAAAGGGAAAATTTCATTGCCGTATTCAGCCAACAGTTTTTTATTGGCAGTAACAATGTGTTTGCCGTTTTCAATCGCTTTCAATACCGCATCTTTAGCAATACCGGTACCGCCAAACAATTCCACAACAACATCAACATCTTGCTGTTGAACCAGCTCAAACGGATCTTTGATAAAAGCAGCATTCGGGCAAATTTGTTTGGCTTTTTCTTCGCTCAAATCACAAACAGCAGAAATACGGACTTCACGTCCCAAGCGGCGGCTGATTTCCGCAGCGTTGTCCTGCAATACAGTGGCCGTACCGCCACCGACTGTACCCAAACCTAAAAGACCGATATTTACTGGCTTCATTGTGTCTCCTTTTGAGCCGATACTTTAAAATAATCACGA
This sequence comes from Neisseria sp. P0009.S010, assembly GCF_051958545.1. NCBI lineage: Bacteria > Pseudomonadati > Pseudomonadota > Betaproteobacteria > Neisseriales > Neisseriaceae > Neisseria > Neisseria sp. P0009.S010. Next base: position 853 of record NZ_JBQCVH010000003.1, on the reverse strand, counting down.
AAAACCAAGGCTTGTTATAATCGCTTGCAATCGTAAATTCAGAGCAAAGCATCAATGCACAAGGTTAAACGTTGAATCCTACCTGATATTGCTTGATTTTGCACCTTTTTTTGCAAGTTTCCCAAGGCCGTCTGAAAAATCGTTCTACCATAAAAACAGGAATTGCCATGAAAATCACAGAAAACCATATCGATGAAACCGCATCATTTTTTTCATCCTCACAAGGCATATTGCAAATCGGTGAACAAACATACTCAAAACCCATTTGCTGGCAAGATGGCAAAGTGAGCATCATTCCTCAAACAACCATCGAAGAATTAAACGAACAAATTTTTATATCAGCAATTGAAACAGCAGAAAACCGTCCAGAAGTCATTATTATCGGTACAGGAGAAAAACAAAAATTCCTGCATCCCAAAATTGCTGCAGCCTTATCAGCCTACGGAATCGGCTTTGAATGCATGAACACAGCCTCCACTTGCCGAACTTTAGTTTTACTGCAAGGCGAAGGCCGAAGCACATGGGCTTGGTTGTGGCCATAATTTGTAGAAAAGACTTTTGCATCATACTAGTACAAATTCGCATAATTTATATTATGTTAAATTTATAAAGTAATAATTTAGTCTTCTAGTTTCTATTTCTCTCAATTGTACAATTACTTACAGAATTCGAAAGCAAAAAGACCGTCTGAAATTTTCAGACGGCCTGAGACCTTTGCAAAATCCCCCCAAATCCCCTAAATTCCCACCAAGACATTTAGGAGATTTTCCATGAGCACCTTCTTTCAGCAAACCGCCCAAGCCATGATCGCCAAACACATCGACCGTTTCCCACTATTGAAGTTGGATCAAGT